>JBBRVV010000094.1:0-6924 GCA_038246525.1 Pseudanabaenales cyanobacterium | reverse complement strand
CAACTGACACACCATCCGATCCGATCGCAAAATCTTATTACCCAAATCCACCAAAATATTAGTCTCGCCCCGCACCCCACGGCAATCAACATAAGCTGGATCACCTGCTGGTAATGGCTCAAACGGGTCAAAGGCGTTGTAAATTTTAGTAATTAGGTCTTGGGACATAATATTTTTGCCAATGACTAGGATAAGCAAATCTTAGCTTAACTCACCCCCAGCTTACGCTCAAAAACAGGTCTTTTGGATTATGAACAATTCAGCTTTGATCGAGAATGTTTTAGCTTCAACTAGGAAAGTTCTCCCTTTGAGCGAGATTGATAAAGCTTTGACTTAGAATCTTTTAGTTAAATCTTGCAATTGTCTTGCTTCGAGCAAGAATGTTTTATGTTTGACCAGCAAAGCTCGATGTTTCAACAGGAATGCTTTAACTAAATCTTATAATTGTCGATGTTTGAGTGAGATGAAACTTGGATCAACTAATAAAGTTCTGGCTGCGATCGCTTTCCCTTGAATTCTATCAGGTCTTTTAAGCCTTGGAAATCTGTGCTCGTATGCTTTTCTTGCTTTTTCAGCAAGCCCTAATTATTATCGATTTACTTAATCTGATCTGTTTACCTAGATTTTTCTTGTCAGATTTTAGCTTGAATTAAAATTTAGGACTTAGACAAATAACTATAGTCTAGCTGTTGGGTGGGTTCAATTCTGGCACCTGTGATCGGCGATCGCGTGAACACATACTCTTGATTTTGCCACAATGGAATAAAAGGAACATCTCTAGCGACTATTACTTGAATTTGTTTGAATAGACGATCGCGTTTTGCTGGATTCTTTTCTTGTCGCGCTTGGGAAATCAATTGATTAACTTGCTCATTATTATAGAAGGAGCCTTGAAAGTGGGAACTACCTTGAATACAGCCTAAAGCATCGGTTTTAGTACAACTAAGAAAGGGATCAAGAAAATTATCGGGATCAAAAATATCAGGTACCCAGTCAAACAGAAAGGCAGGATAGACACCGCGATCAATAAAGGAATTAGCTGTAGTTTGGTTTACCTTCTCTATTTCCACTTGTAAGGCCTTACCTGCGGTCTTTTCTAGGGAAGCCTTGAGCGTACTCACCACTAAATCGCCATTTCCAGCATAGTTGGGATTGTACCAAATTGTGATTTTAGCTGGCTTAGATTCACTGAAACCCGCCTGGGTAAGTAGTTTCTGCGCGAGTTTGCCATTGCCGTCACCATAATTGGTTTGAAATAGAGGTTGATAGGCAGAGAAAGTGGTGGGGATCAGGCTATAAAGTGGCAATCTTTGGTTTTGGAATACGCGTTTTTGTAGGAGGGGTCGATCAATTGCTGCGGCGATCGCTTGCCGCACAAGTACATTGTTCAAGGGTGGTTGGCGCAAATTTAGAGCCATATAGAGAATAGTAGAACTCTTACCAGAAATAACTTTCCAGCCATTAGCAGTACTATTTTGGACGAGATTGCGAATTTGATTAGGGCTGAGAGTTTGGAAAGCAACATCTACATTACCAGTCTTAAACGCATTTAGTAAATTGGCAGAAGAAGAAAAGAATTGAATGTCTATGCCTTGATTACGCGGCTTCTTATCCCAATAATCAGGAAAAGGATCAAGTCGCATAGTCTTCCCTTCTTCGTACTGCACCATTTGGTAAGCACCAGTTCCCACGATTTTGTCGGGGAAAAACTTAGGCTCTTTAGGCGATCGCGGTTTGTAAACGGTGGGAGAGATTGCAGCTGCACCTGTATATGCCAAGAGCTTGGGAAATAGTTGTAGAGGCTTTTTAAGTTTAATTACTAACTCAGTTGGTGAACCTACCCAAATTTGAGCGATCGCATCCTTGAGAATATAAGCGGGTGCTCCTCCAGACTGCATAAATCGCTTAAGCGAAAACGCCATTGCACTAGCATTAAAGTCGGTGCGATCATGAAATTTCACGCCTTTACGAATGGGAATTCGATAAGTTAAGCCATCTTTACTAATCTTCGGCATTCCACTGGCAAGCTGAGGAATTAATTTGGTGGTACCAGTCGCATAGGTATAAAGCCGTTCTGTGGTGTTATAGAGGATATTGCTGGCAAAAAAAGAAGTATTATCCGCAGGATCGAGGGTGCGAATGGTGGCAGTAGTACCAAGGCTAATTCTACCTACAAGATTACGATTACTAACCCTAGTATTGGGTAATGGATTTCCACAGCTTCCAGAAAGGATGGAGATACCTAAGGTTAGGAGCAAGACTCCACTATATTTTTTTCCAGCTTGCAGAAATAATTCTAGCTTCGCACTAATAACTTTCAATCTTACCTCTTCTTTCTGCTTAAAGTGAATTTGAAACTAGCTAGAAGCCTTGCCAGGCAGAGATCCAGCAAAAGTTAGAGGTGCAATATTACTCAACTTTAGTTTGGGACAATCGCTTTCTACTTGGTTTAAGTTCCAAATGTTCTTAAATAATAAAACGGGTTGATCAAGATTATCCTTTGCCACAAACGTATTAAATAGCCTTCCTGCTTCCTCTAGAGCTTGCCAACCATTCTCAACCCAGCGGGCGACTGAATAAGGTAAAGGTTCTAGTAGAGTTTCTACTCCATATTCACTTTGCAGTCGATATTGCACCACTTCAAATTGCAACTGACCCAATGCACCAAGAATAGGATCGCGCTTTGCTTCATCCACGGAGTACATAATTTGAATTGCGCCTTCTTCTCTTAGTTCGGTAATGCCTTTGCGAAATTGCTTAAATTTTGATGGTTCAGGCGATCGCAGATAAGCAAAAAGTTCTGGTGAAAAAGTAGGAATGCCCGCATATTGCAGCTTTTTACCAGCATAAATCGTATCACCAATCGCAAATGCGCCAGGATTATTCAAGCCGATTACATCGCCAGCATAGGCAACTTCTAGAGCTTCCCGATCCTGTCCAAATAGCTTCTGGGCATAGGAAAGTCGGATTTGTTTACCGCTTCGCGTATGAGTTACGGTCATATCTTTCTCAAACTTGCCCGAACAGACTCGCACAAAGGCAATGCGATCGCGGTGTTTTGGATCCATATTCGCTTGCAACTTGAATACAAAGGCAGAGAAGTCCTCATCAGTTGGGGCAATCTCGCCCGAACTACTCTGATGGCTCTCTGGAGTTGATCCATGAGCTAAAAATGATTTGAGGAAAAGCTCTACGCCAAAATTGGTCATCGCACTACCGAAAAAGATCGGAGTCATTTTGCCATTCATAAAGGCTTTCTCATCCCATTCACTTCCTGCCGCTTCCACCATTTCCAATTCTTCCAAAAAAGGTTGAAGAATATCTTCGCTGACTAATTCAGGCAGGCTCGGATCATCTAAAGACATGATTTTTACCGTAGCTTCTTTACTCCCGTGGGCATTACGTTGAAATAAATGCACCTTGCGACTGATTCGATCAAATACTCCCTTAAATCTCATGCCTGTACCAATTGGATAATTCATCACATAGGGCACGATTCCCAACTCTTTCTCAATTTCATCTAAAAGCTCCAAAGGTTCACGAGTAGGTAGATCCAGCTTGTTGACAAACGTAAAAATTGGCAATTCTCTTAAGCGACAAACTTCAAATAGTTTGCGAGTCTGAGTCTCTAAGCCCTTAGCGGCATCAACTAACATCACCGCATTATCAGCGGCAGCAAGGGTGCGATAGGTATCTTCACTAAAATCTTTGTGCCCAGGCGTATCTAGCAAATTTAAGGTGCAGTCGTGATAGTTAAATTGCAACACAGTGGAAGTGATCGAGATTCCCCGTTGCTGTTCGAGTTCCATCCAATCTGAAGTAGCACGACGTTGGGCGGCACGAGCTTTAACCGAACCTGCAAGGTGAATTGCCCCCCCATATAACAGCAGCTTTTCGGTCAGGGTAGTTTTACCCGCGTCGGGGTGAGAGATGATAGCAAAGGTGCGGCGGCGAGCAACTTCTTCAGCTAGTTCTTGTTGCAGTTGACTCATGGATTTGAAGACTTAAGACGTATCCAGCCATTTTACTGCGTTTGGGTGAGTTCTTGTAGCTCTGGGCTTCTTACCGATTACGCCTAAGTTTAAGCAGAAAAGTGTAAGTTAAGCTAGGAAGGATTAGGGTCGTAGGGCGTAGCCCCGCAGTCGATTTTAAAGCATTTTTGCGGTTGAAGTTTTAACTTTACTTAGTTTCAGCTACTTATAAACTTCTAATCACCCATTGGTAGGAGGTTAATGCTCAAATTCCATCTATGATTTAGCTGATTAAATTAATTAAGTTTCAGGCAGTTTCAGGCAAAATCTGCTGCAAGTATCAGAAAAAAACTTGGATGATCAGCATAAGATTTTTGTATTTGGCTCCGTTAAGCTTAAGATAGGGCAGTCTGATCGGTTTTTAACTGAATTTAGACGTTTAATCAGGCAATTTGTGGTGGCAAGGAGCGACGTTTTAAAGTATGAATGAATTTTGTCAAAGGATTAAACCTGTTCATCTAGCAGTTTTCGGCTTGATTTCACTCAATTTTGCTGGTTACGTTAGTAATGATGAGGCTTCGTTGGTTTGGGCAGAGGTAGGATCTCAACCTACACCTCCGCCAGATTTAGTTGAACAAAGCATCAACCCAGCCAAGCCATTAACTATTCTTCCCTCAGTAAAGCAAGCTGTCACGATTTTTAATCCAGAAATCAGAGAAATTCAATCGACTAATTTTTTACCAAAGCTGCCCTCGGCACCGATCGCTCAAGCAATTCCAGCCCAATTAACGCCGACAATTGCGGTTTCAGAGCAAACAAAGCCGACTGCAACTAAGAGTATTGCCCCAGCTATAAAAGCTGCACCTGTAAGATTAGTCCAAGCTCAAGCCCCTGATGCTCCCAAGCCCGATGCGGCTAAAGCTCCAGAAAATATTATCGAAAAGAGCCAAGAGAAGACTCCAGAGCGACCAATAGAGACTCCTAAAGTAGAAACCTCTTTTCCCGTCTCGACCCCAGATTCTAATAAACCAGTAGCCGAACCTGTTGGTACAATCCCCAATCCTGTCCCTAGCCCTGTCCCTAGCGTAGTTCCTAGTACAGCACCCGCTCAAACTAAAACCTCAGATTCAGATACCCCAATCCCCCCAGGCGCTCCAGGTATTTCTATGCCCAAGCGTACTTCTGCCTCTAACTCCTCAGTTTTTGATACGGGCATCAAGCAAACTCCCGCGCTTACTATTCCGACTACACCCAGTCAAATCAAAATTGAACGGACTCAACCAATCAGCTTGAGAGAAGCTTTACAAATTGCCGAGACTAATAGCCAAACGATCAAACAAGCAGCGATCGCGGTGCAAAGAGCAAGGGCAGTAGTAGATGAAGCGGCGGCAGCCCGTAACCCAAACGTAGATGTGCAGGGTAGTTATGCTTTTAGTGATTCTGCGGATGCTCGACAAGCCAATATTCAGCGATCACCCTTATTTGGTAGCGACAACTCCACTATTACTCAACCGCTCTCTGGCACAGTTCAGCTCTCTTATAACGTCTTTACTTCTGGCTTAAATGAAGCGCAAATAAAAGCCGCCGAAGCCCGTTTACGCGCAACCGAAGCCGATCTCACCCGCATTCGTCAGGCTACCTTTTTGGATATCACCAATGCCTATATCGATCTTCAAGATACTGATGAAACCGTCAGAATTAGGTCAGCTTCGGTTAATGCTCGTCGCCTTAGCTTGAGAGATACTCAATCCCTAGAACGGGCAGGCGTTGGCACAAGGTTTGATGTATTACAGTCAGAGGTACAGCTAAGTAATGCCCAGCAGCAGTTGCTCACCGCTCAAAATAATCAACAGGTGCGCCGTCGTACTTTGGCTCAACAATTACAGTTTCCGCCTAACCTTAACCTATCTGCTGGTGATCGAATTGAACCTGCGCCAGACTGGAAGTTAAGCCTGGAAGAAACGATTCTCCAAGCTTTGCGTAATCGCTCAGAATTAGATATTCAAAAACTGACTGCTAGTGCATCGCTCAACCAAGCTAAAGCCGAAATTGCGCGTTTGGGACCTCAAGTTGCTCTAACTGCTAGCGCCGATCTGCGAGATAATTTTAGTAATGTGGGTGGGCTTTCCTTTGGCTATACCTTGGGAGCTAGGGTTTCTTGGCGACTATTTGATGGTGGTGTGGCAAATGCGCGGGTAAGACAGTTTGAGTCTGATCGGGATTTGGCGGAAAGTCGCTTTGATCAAGGTGCTACACAGATTCGCTTAGAAGTGGAATCGGCATACTTTACCTTAGACTCTACCCGTGACCAAATTACGACTTCAGCTAGAGCGGTACAGAGTGCAGCAGAGGCTCTACGTTTGGCGAGATTACGTCTAACTGCGGGTGTGGGAACTCAGCTTGAAGTGATTAGAGCAGAAGAAGACTTGACTCAGGCAGAAGTGAATCGCTCAACGGCAATTATTGGTTTCAATCGCGCTCAGGCAGCTTTACAGCGATCGCTAAATACAGTTAGTCCGCGCTAGAACTACTTTGAGCTAATTGAAGGGCATTATTGGAAAAGTTAAAGAAACTACTACCACTTTTAAAGTCTCGACAACATCACTAGAAATATCGGTAACGTTGTCTTGAATGGGATTTGGCACAGATACCCTAATTGTCGGCAGGTCTTTGACGGTAATGGTGACAGAACCAAATGTGATTGATCCTAATAAAATGCCACTAGAAGAATTGCTAATGGTGAACGTGACTGTTTCGCTGCCTTCAATTAGCGAATCATTTGCAATATTAATTGAGAATAAAAAGCGGGGCGTGGATATTTTAAACGCCCTTTCCGCTGAATATACTTTAAGTGATATTGAAGATAGAAATGTTGTTTCGCAAAATACCATCCGGTTTATTGATGACAGGTTGGGAATTGTTTCCTCTGAGTTAAGTGGAGTAGAAGGCAAGT
>JBBRVV010000093.1:0-6940 GCA_038246525.1 Pseudanabaenales cyanobacterium | reverse complement strand
CTTTCAAAGATATCAGCAAAGCCGCCCGCGTCGCCTACGTCTTGGAAGTTGCCTGATACTCCACCTTCACCAAAGCGATCGTAGCGCGCCCGCTTTTCAGGATCACTTAAAACTTCATAAGCATTATTAATCTCTTGGAGTTTTTCTTTCGCGCCGTCCTCACGATTAATGTCTGGGTGATACTTTCGCGCTAATTGGCGATAGGCTTTCTTGACTTCTTCTTGGTCTGTGTTGCGAGCGACTCCAAGAATTTCGTAGTAATCACGCGCCATAGTGAGGATATATATAAAGAATTGGACAATCTAAATTTAGTTAATTTTAATCTATCTGGATCTATCTTTGATTTCGCTAAGCTAGAGGCTAGGGTTTAGTTCTAACCGATACGTCACCATTCACTAAGGTTTGACAAGCGAGACGATAGTTATCAGGCTTGCGCTTTAGCTTAACATTTTCAAAATCGGTGCGGGGTGAAAGTTCTGCTATACCTTCAGTAATCTCTACTACGCAAGTTGCACATTGTCCATAGCCGCCGCAGTTGGTCAGCTTGCCCATGAATTTGTAAATGTCAATGTCGTTCTCTAAGGCTTTGATCCGTAGGTTCGCTCCATCCGCCGCAATTACCTCTTTATGCTCATTTACAAACTTAATATTTGCCATACTTTTGCGCTGAAGAAGAAATTTATGAAGCTTAATTAACTTAAGTTTAATTTAATTAAGCTACTTCTCCCAACTTTACGCCTTTTCCATCCCAGGGATCGAGCGGTAAAGCTCAAGATACCTTTGAGCAGAAGAGTCCCAACTAAAATCTCCTGCCATGCCTCGTTGTTGAATCTGTTGCCAATTGTCTTGGTATTGGAAGCTCTCGTAAGCTCTAACCATGCAGGTATAGAGATCTAATGGCTCGTAACGGTCAAAGCAAAAGCCATTGCCTGTATGGGTTTGGGGTACTTGATGGAAGACGGTATCTACTAATCCGCCCGTATGTCGCACAATTGGGACTGAACCATAGCGCAGCGCAATCATCTGGCTAATGCCACAAGGTTCAAAACGACTAGGCATCAGAAAAGCATCTGTACCTGCATAGATCCTCTGCGAAAGGGCAGCATTATAAAAAATCTGTGCAGACATCCGCCCTGGGAAACGACTGGCAATTTGCCACATTTGGGTTTCGTAGTAGCGATCGCCTGTACCCAAAACCACAAACTGGGCATCGGTATAGGCTAAGTATCTCTCTAATACCTGAATCAAAATATCCAAGCCCTTTTGCTCAACCAGACGGGTGACCATGCCGATCAAAAAAGTAGTTGGCGCTATGTTTAGTCCTAGCTCTTGTTGCAGGGCAGTCTTGTTCGTAAGGCGATCGCTTAAATCTGTGGCACTAAAGTTTTGCTCTAAGAATTTATCCGTGGCAGGATCAAATGTCTCAGTATCGATCCCATTCAAAATTCCCCAAGGACGAATGTAGGCGAGGGTTTGCTCTAGCCCTTCGCCATAGGCGGGGGTGCAAATTTGCTGGGCATAGGTGGGTGAGACTGTATTTACGCGATCGGCAAAGAGAATTGCGGCTGCCATCGTATTGTCTCCCTGCATATACCAAGGTACCCAGGTCATTTGCTCTAACCGCCAACGCCAAGGTCCTTGGTAGGCAAGATTATGAATCGTAAACACGGTACCAATATCCGAGGTTTGGTGCATCCAGACGGGGATCATGCCTGTGTGCCAGTCGTGGCAGTGAATCAAGTTGGGTTTCCAGCAGTTCCAGGCAAATTCGGCGCAGGCGGCAGCAAAAAAAGTGAAGCGCCAATCTTCGTCCTCGCCATAGTAAATTCTAGTAGGCAGAAAAGAGCCATGACCCACTAGGTAAAGCGGCACATCAGTACCAGGCAAAACCGTTTGGAAAATATCAAAGTCATTGAACATGATGTTGCTTTGCCAGATCCACTCAGGCTTGTCAGCTAACTTGTCCGCCAGCACACCGTAGTAAGGCATAATGATTCTCACGTCATGCCCCAGCTTGCGTAAGGTCACAGGTAGAGTTCCTACTACGTCAGCCATTCCGCCTACTTTAGCGATCGGTGCGGCTTCGGCGGCGGCAAATAAGATTTTCATGCTCACAATCACTAAGATTCACACGATCTATTGTCAGGCAAAAGCTACCAGTTCTTTAGTCGGGTTTTGAGTTAGTCTTTGAAGCTTATAACCAACTTCTTTGCGCCAATCTCCTTCCGCCAAGCTCCTTACTTTAACCTCTCTCTAGGGCTGCTCATCAGCTTTTAAGCTTGAATAAGTGCTGCATCAGGTAGACTTGCTATGAGATAATAGCGCCAGTAGTCGGGATATGGATAAGCGGCTGTGGTTTTTGGAAGCACATTTAACTAAGGAAATTAGGCAAGATCGAGATGTTATTTAAACTAGATAAGCTGAGCCTGACCACTGATCGGCGTTTTGCGACTGATGATGAATTGAAATTTGTGGTTACCTATACCCGCACCTTTGAATTGCGGAAATCTGCTTACACTCGCCTCCAAACCTCGGAAAAGAAGATTGTGGATCAGGTCTACGCCAAGATGCGATCGCTCAATCCTAAGCTTTTTATCAATGGTAATCAGGATATGAGTGATAAGTGGAAGCGGGATACTTTGCTAGTGGTTAGACATTCAGCGATCGCGATTTTGTTGGATGATCCAGATTATCTCAAAGAGAGCTTCCTGTTGTGGTTCCAGACTTTGATGCAAGCCTTTGGCACAGAAGAAAACTGTCGGGTGACTTACTCGGTGATGCAGGATGTGGTGAAACATATGTTTCCTGCCGCCGAAGCTAGCCTGATCTTGCCAATCCTAGCTTTGAATCAAGAAATTCTTGGCACTTCTAAAGTGACAGCCTAGCAGCGTCAATCTACTTCTATCGGGCTAATATTAGCGTTAATCCCTCGCTCTAAGCCAAAGAGTCGCAGTTCTTCAGTCAGTAAAGCATCATTGGAAGCAGTTCTTGCGCCAGATTCGGCTGCCCAGCGTTTTAGTTTATCGATTTGATCTCGCGCGATCGCTGCTAAGGGAACGGTTTCTTCTACCGCCCGCAGGACATCTTCAGTGGTAAAGTCTTTGCGCTGACCTACGCTTCCTTGTCCAAAGGCAAGTTGGATCCCATCGATTACTACCTGTTCGATTTCGGCTCCACTAAAATTAAGCGATCGCTTGGCAAGAGCAGCAATATCAAACTCACGCAAGCGACTTGGACGCAATCTCTGTAAATGCACACGGAAAATCTCTTGACGTTCCATTTCGGTGGGCAAATTCAGAAAGAAAATCTCGTCAAATCTGCCTTTGCGCAGCAATTCGGCGGGTAAAATCTGCACATTATTGGCGGTTGCCACAATAAATACGGGCGAAGTTTTTTCTTGCATCCAGGTAATCAAAGAGCCAAATACGCGGCTGCTGGTGCCAGAATCACCATTATTACCACTATTGACATTACCAAAGGCTTTATCGATTTCATCAATCCAAAGTACGCAGGGTGCAACCGCTTCCGCCAATTGAATCATCTGTCTGACTCGGCTTTCGCTCTCGCCCACAATCCCACCAAATAACCTGCCTGTATCTAAACGCAACAGCGGTAAGCGCCATTCATGGGCAATTGTCTTAGCAGAGAGAGACTTACCTGTGCCTTGAATTCCAACTAAGAGCACACCTTTGGGATTAGGAATGCCATAACTACGCGCTTCTTCGGTGAAAGTATCCCTGCGCATTCGCACCCATTGTTTGAGATTCTCTAGCCCGCCGACACTCTTAAGCGAATCTTTGGTGGTAAAAAATTCTAGAATTCCTGTTTGTCTGATTGCTTGGCGTTTTTCTTCCAACACATCCGCGATCGCGCTATCATCTACTTGTCTTTTTTCTGAAGCTAGAGACTTCGCTAAGATTCTTTGAATACGACTGCGACTCAAGCCCTGACAAGCTTTTACCAATTGTTCCCAAGCCAAGCCTTCAATATTTAACTTATCTGGTACAACTAACTGACGAATCAAATGATTGATCTCCGGTACATTTGGCAGCGGAAAGTCTAGTACAGTAGTTTCTTCTACTAATTCTTCAGGTACTACCAGAGTATGACTGGTGAGCATCAGAGTTTTGCGATTGCGTTTAAGTTCTTTCGCTAGGTTTTTGATTTCCCGCACGATTGGCGCATTTTGGGGCGTATTGGGTTGTTTGAGAATCGGATGCAAGTCTCGTAACACAAAGATGATTGCTTCTCGATCTTCGCTATTATTGGTCTTCCCGATTCGCATTAATGCTGCCATTGCCGAACCCTTATCGCTGCCATTATCGCCCCAACCTCTAGCAATATCCCAAAAAAGTAGCTTGCGTTGGGTTTGTGCCATAGTTGAAACTGCCAATAGCACTTCTTCTACAGGTTCTTCTTCGGCTGAAACAATATAGATCAATGGATAACGCGATCGCACCATTAAATCGATCTGTTTGATTAAGTCTTGGTGACGCACACTTGGATCTCCCTGGTGATTTGTCCCAGAGTTAGCGATGTTAGATTTAGGCAAAATAGAATTAGTCATAGATTAAATGATTAGCCAACAATTACTCGCTTGGTGGTCGTGAGCGCGTTCAAATCAATCATGCCAGGATTGCGTGAGGCTCCTCTTGCCTTCAAACTGGTCATACCCAAAACCACGGTGCGATTACCATTTGCGCCGATCATGCCGTTTCGGATAAACCGATTGGAAGCATTTACAAAAATGGTGCTACTGCGCACTTGTTCGGCAAACTGGTCGCTTTCACGCAGCGAATCGGTCAGGATACAGTCAGCATGACCACTGCCATTCAAGTTAATCCAAGTGATTGCTTCGGTCAGACCCTCCACCACTTTAATTGCAATTCGGTCATCCAAATAGGCCTGGTTCCACTGTTGCTCTTCGGTAATCTGTACTTCACCAAATTCGGCACAGTATGCAGTACTCAAACCACAACCTCGCACTTCGATCCCTTTCTTTTGCCAATTTTGGATCAAACCAAATAGTCCAGGTTGCAGCCAAGCTCGATGAATCAGCACTTTCTCGATCGCATTCACAGGATCAGGATCGGAACTGCGACTATCAAAAATTAAACTTTGAGCTTCCTCCAGGTTGGCAGAGGGAGAGATATAAAGATGACAGTTGCCCATAGAAGTTGGGAGGGCGGAAACTGTGGTTTGCTTAGAAACCTGCTGCACAAAGCTAGGGCGACCGTAGGGGATAACTAAGCGCAGGTATTTTTCTTGGGTAACTAAATCCTTAACTGTACTGCCATCTGGTGTAAGCGATACAGTGGCGGCAGGCATATTTCTAGCAGCAATTACCTCTTGGATGATATTTGCTAAGACTAACTGCGTATGTTTAGATTCATTACCACCCTTGAAAATTAGACTATTGCCCGCCTTGATACACATTCCTGCGGCAATCAGTGCTACTAAAGGGAATGCCTCATACACAAATGCTACAGTGCCAATTGGAATCCGCTTTACGCCATCATAGGTAAGGGGATTAGCCAGGGGATCGTTGAGCGTAGCCAGTTGGTTTAGGCAGTCTACCGCCATGAGTAATCTTTCGGGCGTAAGTCTCAACCACTCTAGTACCAGTTCGGGTAGCGCCATCTCGCGGCTTGCCTCTAGATCGAGGGTATTAGCTTCTAGGATCAAGGTTTTTTGAGCGGCGATCGCTTGAGCAATCTCTAAAATCGCGCGATCGCGTACCTTAGCTTTAGTCTTGGCAAGTTGAAAGCTAGCAATATGGGTTTGATAGACTACCCCAGCCAGAGCCTCATGCACCACGGTCATAATTTATGCTCCAAAAATTTGTCCATTCCTTGTGGATAAAGAATTAATTCGCCCGTTAAGAATCGCTTAGTTTCTAGCCAGAGGGCAAGCTTGCGGCGTTCACCCTCCTGAAATTCCACTTGATCTAGCGTATAAAATTGGCGATCGCTAAAGTCACAGCGATAGAGTTGAATAATTTCATGCCCAGGATTGCCATTAAAGCTAAAAAGATTTTCTAGGCAGCCCAAATATTGAATATTAGTGATTTCGGCTTGTAGTTCTTCCTGAAATTCTCGCACCAAAGCCACCTCGCTAGGCTCACCAAAATCTACCCCGCCGCCCAAAGCTCGATAAAAAGTTTGTTTTTTGAGATCGTCATAGCCTTGGGAAATAAATAGGCGATCGCGATCGTAGATTAAGCCCAAAGCCAGTACACGGATAGAAGGAGTGTATCCCATGAAAGTTTTAAATATAATTTATTAAGTGTTTTAACCTAAGCCATAAGGAAAAATCGACAAATAGAATCGTGTAGGCAAGATTTGCGCAATAATCTTATTAAATATTTTAGCTCTTAGTATGTTTCTACTAACTCGTCAAGATGTGGAAATTCTGCCCAATTCCCAAGGACAGCAAATTCTGCGCTATCACACCTACGCTTTTCGCTTGATCAAAGTGTTCGGCGACCAAAAGAAAGAGGCTTTAGTTTTTTGGCGAGAAATGACAGATGACAAGGGTTTGGCTTGTGTTTTGCTAGAGGAGCCGCAAAGGTTTAGTGTGTGGGCACAGATCAGTAATTCGCCTAAAGCCGATCAATCAATTTCAGCCAGTCTGCCCAACTTGCAGCGATCGCTAGTGCAAGGCAGTTTAGTATTATTAAAATCCGCGCTCAATCAAGCTGAGCAAAATCTGGGTGCCAGAAAAGCAGCCTCACTGCAACAGGAACTCTTAAAAGTCTTGCTAAAATCTCGCCTGCCTATATTGAATTCAAGTGAGGCGATCGCCAACCTACTTCAGCTTGATCCACTAAATCAGAATACCTTACCCAACTGGGACGACAGCCACGTTCAAAACCTGTTAGGTGAACTGCATCGACTCATATCTGGTGGAAACAGCAGCCAGAAAACCCAAGCGATCGTGG
>JBBRVV010000092.1:0-6946 GCA_038246525.1 Pseudanabaenales cyanobacterium | reverse complement strand
GGTATCATGTTTTTTGCGCTCCCTTAGTGTATGAGTTTGTGTGTGAATTAGTTGGGTGATTAGCAGCGATTAATAGGGCAAGTAGTTATAGGGAGTAGAGCTTTCACTGCGACGAATTAACTGTTTAGCGTTTTGCTGATCCACAGTCATGTCAGGAATCGCTACCCTTGAAGTGCTTACCCCGCCAGAGGCAGCATATTGATAGTTGTTTTCCGCAGGACTCAAATCCACTGCCATATTTAAGAACATTGCGGGAATACCACTGCGAACCCTGGCGGTGCTAACTGTTCCTTGGTATTTGGATTTGCTCAAATTGTAAGTGGTCGATCTTGCGGCTTCTTGGGCACGCCAATAATCACTGTAGCGAGGGGTAACCAAGTTAAATGGTCTTCCTTCCATCCGACGACGTTGATACGGCACAATATCATCGCCAAAGTTTTCGGTATACTCTTCACTTTCTAGAAGGCGATCAATGAATCCATTAAGTCCTTTGGTGGCAATCACAATCGAGAGGGAAATCTGTTCATCTTTGCCGTAGCTAGATCTGCCTAGAAAGCGAGTGGCGCAAATGTCTACCAGGCGATAGTTAGAGTTGGTTTCCATTACCAAGCGGCGAAAAACTTCCGACTTACCCAAACCACGGATGAACTCACGCACAGAAATCTGCCGATTCTTTAGTTGGGATTCCAAAAAAGTCTGACGATAGCTCTCTAAAATTAAGTGCTCACTAAAAATCTGACGATAGCCAGCCCAAATCAGCGCTTGGACTTGGTCGGGGTCAGTGCAATTTGCCATCCGATAGATCATCGGATCGTCTTCGTCCGTTACATCATAGCCAGGCACACGGTGGTTTTGGGTGGTGGGATTGGTGGAGAGTAAGGGCAGCATAGTTTTAATTTATTTATGGTTTAATTTATAGGTTTAAATTGAATTAATTAAAGTTTTTATTATATTTTTGCTTTTAGTTTGCTCAAATCCAACTGAGTTCTGGCAATTACGCTTAAATCTTTACCTAAATTAGTTTCTAGATTGAGAGCTTCTTTCAAGGGCGCGATCGCTAAATCACCGCATCTTTCAGTCAAGTGATCTAGAGCAACCACGGCAGCATAGCGCATTGACCAGTCGGTATCTTTAAGAATAGAGCTTAATGTCGCTAGAATTCGCGCCTCTACTTGATAATTACCTTGATAATTGTCCTGGTAAATATCACTAGAAATATCTAGCCAAGCCCATTGGAGATAACCCAAGCCTTTAATTGCTGCTCGCCTCACACTGGGAGCCAGATCATTTACCGAACAGTCAAGTAAAATCTCTAAGGCTCTAGGATCACCAATTTTCGCCAACGCCCGCACGGTATAAGCCCTAGCCCCATAGTTGTAGTTGTCAATTAGGCTCAATAGCTCAGGCACAGCTTCTCGACCGATCGCGATCAAACCATACATTGCTGCTACTGCTGCCCCAGGATTGTTATAGCCCAGCGCCTTAATCAAAGTGGGAATCGCTTGAAGCGATCGCAGATCTGCCAAAGCTTGGACTGATTTGATCAGATCTAGGACGTTATTGGCTAACTCCACATCCTTAATTAAGTTCTCAATCGACTGCCCCAAGGATTCTTTGAGTGATTCACTGGATAATTCATTGGATAAATTTTCTAATTTGTTAATCATTTGATTTATCTTTTTAATACGATCAAGGTTTTTTTAAGTAAAGTCAGCAATTCATCCATCTAAGCGATCATAGCAATTCATCCATGTAAACCATTACTTGCTTTAAGCTCTGATTTTTAAGCTCCCGGGCCAGAGAATCCTGCTGAGCGAAACTAGCAGAATTAGCTAAATTGGCATCCAAAATTCGCTTAAGCGCAAAAAGTTTGAAACTATTTTCGGTTTGACAGCGGGCGATCGCTTCTGAGGCAGGTAAGTAGCCAATTTCACCCAAATCTGTCAGTACAGTTCGCCGCAAATTAATATCAGGACTAGCCAAGCCTTCAATTAGCTTCTCAGCATATTTAGCTTCTTGGGTAATGCCATACATTGCTCTAGCAGCAGCAAATTTGATCCGTGGTACCGAATGTTTGAGAAAGCTCTCCACTAAGATTCTAGAAGAATCAGCCTTCAGCCGTCCTAACGCCTCCAAAATTGCCTCATAGGGTTGAACCAAATTGCTAACTGCATCTGGGGCTTGGAGTAGTTGAGTCAAAGGTGCGATCGCTGCCTGAGCATTTTGCCAATTAGCTTCCGAACTGCTAGCGATTTCTTCAATTGATTGAGCGGCTGCTTCTCTTACATAGAAATCTTCACAGGTTAAAGCTTCGACTAAAGCAGGAATTGCCCTAGAAATCTCTTCTGATTTGCCTAACTTACCCAATGACCTAGCTGCATTGCGCCGCAAAGGATAACCGCCTAATTCGGTGCGATCTTCTCGATCCTGAAGCGCCTCAATTAATACACTTACGGATTCTGTTACTCGCATCTTACCTAGCCACCAGGCCGCATAGTAGCGCTGACTTAAATCTACACTTTTGAGATTTGCGATCGCTTTCTCTGGCGTAAGTTCTGATGCTTCTGGCTGGGAATTTTTAGTAGTGAGTCAGAGCACAATTGGTTCAATTTTGACAATTTTGCCACCCATGCGGGTAATTCTCACCATTTCCTCATTCATTTTGCTGTAAGGAACATTAATGAAAACACTGCCGCTACGACGAATAGGATAGGCATTTTGATCATTGATCTCGCTTTGACGCAAGCCAACTACTTCATAACGAAACATTCGACGACCTGCCTCAGTTCCTGAATTTACGCCTGCGGCGGTTTGACCGTACATAGATTAGCTCCTAAGTAATGTAAAAGGTAATGTAAAAAAATGCGCTCACGCTTGACTTTAATTGAATAAAAATTGCAGAAGTTACTAAAACCCAAGGCGGGGCTACGCCCTGCGACCCTCAGCATTGCTCAGCTATTAATGCGTTTGTATTTATATTCCCACTTTTTGGCTCGCTCCCCTTGCAAAATATAAAGAGGAGCAAGACTAAAACTAAATCGCGGTAATACTGGCAATCTTGCCACCCGCTCGATGAATCTGTTGAATTCTGGCAGACAACTGTTCATAGGGTACTAAGTAAGCTGTAGAACTTCTGCGGGTTTTGGGATAGCCCTGTCCATAAAGCGCAGTAGCTTCAATACGGAAGACTTTGCCCTTCTCGGTTGCCCCTACACCCAAACGTACGCTGGGCACTGAATCGCTAGAATTGCGGTAGCTAAAGCCATCGGAGCCACCAGAAGGAGGCACGATCGCTGAAGTAGAATTTGTCCCTAATTCGCGGGTAAGACGGGCATTGTTACCTTCTAACTGAGTG
This sequence comes from Pseudanabaenales cyanobacterium, assembly GCA_038246525.1. GTDB lineage: Bacteria > Cyanobacteriota > Cyanobacteriia > Pseudanabaenales > Pseudanabaenaceae > JANRLH01. The sequence goes on along the minus strand of JBBRVV010000092.1, from coordinate 3,591 downwards.
CGATCGCTGTTGGCATAACCACGATAAAGGCGGAACATCCGATTGAAACCCGCAGTTTGAGAGCCCCGATACACATCAAAACCACGATAGTTAGGCACGATATTCTCGCCAAAGCTTTCCATATATTCCACACTGTCGATGTAGGAATCGATGTCGGCGTTATAGCCTTCAGAGGCGTAAATATCATTGTGGAAGGCGATTTCCGCTTCATTGTAGGGGGCGCGACCCAAGAGATGCTTGTAGTTCAACTCAATAAACCGAATCTGGGGATTAGCCAAAAAGAATTTATTCTTATACAGATCAGACTTAGCGATTTGACGTACAAACTCCCGTACTGAGAGATTGCCTTCCTTCAACAGGGATTCAGCAAAAATCAAGCGATCGCTCTCCATGATGTAGTCATTGCCCAATACCTGACGGTAGGTAGCCCGAATCACAGCTTGCAAATCATCAAGCGTATAGTTAGGGCGCAATTCTACTTTAGGAGATTCTTGAAATGCCCGAATCCCTAAGCGATTAGCCACGGTGGTGACAGCCATAGGTGTAAATTCCTAATGTTTAAGTAATAAAAGTAATTAAAGATTGATTCAGTCTGATTTGGAGATTAATTTGCCGCAGTAATGCTGAGAACACGCACACCCGACTTATTCAATTGCTTGAGCTTGGTTGAAAGTTGCTCGAACGAAACCACCAAAGAATCTTGAGCGCGGCGCACGGGTACAGACCCACCCCGATTAACTTGAGAAACCTTGATCAAATACAAACGTCCATCTTCGCCACCAGACAAGCCAGACAGCTTAGCCGCAGGATTCAATTCCGCAACCGTTGCTCCCGTAGGTGGAATAATATGATTTGCCGCATTCTGAGCTACTTCACGACCTAGCTTTGCCTTGCCTTTGCCAGATTGGGCGCGATCGCTATTTGCATAACCACGATAAAGTTTGAACATTCGTCCGAAACCCACAGTTTTTTGCCCAGATTGGGAGGTAAAGCCACGGAAATAAGGTGCAATATTCTCACCAAAAGCGGATAGATATTCTTCGCTGTCGATATAGGAATCGATTTCTGCGTTAAAACCTTGGCTGCCATAAAGCTTAGTGTGGAAAGAGATCTCAGCTTCATCGTAGGGCGCACGTCCCAAAAGATGCTTATAGTTCAACTCAATAAAGCGAATTTGAGAATTGCAATGGAAAAATTTATCGCGATAAAGTGGAGACTTAGCCACCATTCGCACAAATTCTCGTACGCTGATATTGCCCTGCTTTAACAAAGATTCGGCATAGGTAAGCCGCTCACTTTGCATCAAATAATCATTGCCCAAAACATGACGATAAACTGTCCGAATTACAGCCTGTGCATCTTCTTCTGTCCAAGGCGATCGCAATTCAATCGGCGCGACTAGGTCAAAAGCCTCAATGCCAAGCACATTCGCTGTAGTAGTCACAGCCATAATTTTTTGCTCTCTAGTTTATTAAGTAGGTTTATTAAGTGGGTTTTTTTAGAAGTAAATTAAAGAATCGTAATCTTAAAGAAGGAAGTGATTTTTGAGTATGAATTTCTTAAATTAAATTTAGGAATTTTCTCTCAAATATTTATGTACTCAGGTTTATAAACACAGATTTTTTTACGCTTACGCATTTTAAAAAATTCGCATTTTAAAGGTACTTGAGCAAAATGCTTAAAACAAGACCCAGAGAGTTGAGTAGGTGTTAGCGAAAATGCAAACTAATGCAGATCATTGCCAACATTCACTCCCTTCTCTGGGCACTTCCTGAAGATTAATCAATCAAAATCAGGTAAATCAACTCAGGGTTGAGAAAGTTCTAGCTTAGAGCGTTGATTGCGTAGTCGAAGTAGGTGTTAGCTTCGTTAGCAGCTTGACCAGAAAGACCGTGGGAAGCCTTCATGGTTTTCAAAGCTTCAACATACCAGCTAGGAGAAAGCTCAAAAGTACGGTTGATTTCAGCCAAACCAGCGATCAAATACTCATCCATAGGACCAGTTCCACCAGCTACGCAGCAATAGGTAACCATGCGGAGGTAGTAACCAAGGTCACGCGCACACTTAGCTTTGCCTTCAGCAGAAGAAGCATACTGAGCGCCTTGCATGGAGGTAGTGTAAGGGAATTTGTTGTAAACAGCTTGAGCTGCGCTGTCGATCAAACGCTGAGCATTGCTGGTCAAAGAACGAGCAGCTTCCATACTGGCTTTTGCACGATCAAAACGACCGTTTACAGCTTGCAATTCGGTATTACTCAGGAAACGTCCTTGAGAATCTGCGGTAGCGATCGCTTCGGTGATAGGGGTTTTCATGGTTAATTTATAGTTTAAATGTAAGGTAATTAATTGATGTATAAAAAATTAAGCAACAGATGCAGCAGCACGGTCAAAATAACCAGCTACTTCGGAAACCAACTGACTGCAATCACCTTGGGTAATACCATTGGTGTCGTTTACGATCGAGATCGCAGCTTCTTTCATTTTCTGAACGCCAACAGCTACAGAAGCACCAGGAGTTCCCAAAGCTTGGTAGGTTTCGCGTAGACCATTGAGGCAGCGATCATCCAATACACTAGCGTCACCAGCAATGGTAGCGTAGGTTACATAGCGCAAAATGATTTCCATATCGCGCAAGCAAGCAGCCATACGACGGTTGGTGTAAGCATTTCCACCAGGAGCAATCAGCTGAGGCTGTTCTGCGAACAAAGAACGAGCAGCGTTAGCAACAATTTTGGATGCGTTGCTGGTAATGCGGTTTACGGTATCTAAACGCTTGTTGCCATCAGAAATCATGGCGGAAAGAGCATCTAACTGATTGGTAGAAAGGAATTCACCTTTAGCATCAGCTTGTGAAACAACCTTGGCAAATGCATCAAACATGATTGAGATTTCTCCGTAATATGGGTTTGTTTAATCGTTTGTTTGTTAACTTCTCAAAACTCTACTCATAGGTATTTATACGGACTCGTATAATCATACTCAAGAGACTTAAGAATTTGTTTTTTAATCCATCAAATTGGTTATACAACGATGCAAGTGCATTAATTATTACGATTTACAAAGTTGTATTTGAGTGAACAAAATCTTTAAATTATGTTTAATTTTCTTTGGATTCAGAGAGTTTTAGGACGAAATATGGTACTTCTTTTTTTTAGTTTTTTTTTAGTGGGAAAGAAATATTTTCCTTCAATTACTTAAAACTCAGTCTTAGAAAGTTAAGTAGCGTTGCATCCACAAATCCCCGATGTAAGAGTTGATCAAAAGGATCACCTTCCCAACTTTTGCGCCAATGTTCAGGAAATTTTTTTAATACATATCTTCTGCCATAGTGTAGCAATTCAAATAGTCCTTCTGAGCGACCTTGCCAATAAAAACGTTTTTGGAACCAAGCCTCATTTAAGCGATCGCCACGAATTAAATGTAAAACTTCAGCATCAGGCACATATAAAACCGTATAGCCACCGCGATCGAGCCGATAACACATCTCAATATCGCCATAGCTCATCAAAGACTTGCCTTTGCGGTCAAAACAATCACGGAACAAGCCAAACTTTGAAAAAGCCTCCCGCCGAAATGCCATATTTGCACCCCT
>JBBRVV010000091.1:0-6969 GCA_038246525.1 Pseudanabaenales cyanobacterium | reverse complement strand
TGCGCCGTAATCGGTTTTAGCTCTTTTTCGGCATTGAGATTTTAACTTTACTGAGCCTCACCTACTTATTCGAGTTAGAATTTGCTGGCAGGTAAATCGAATATATATGCCATGTCAGTTATACCAGTTTCTACAAGTGCCTCCAACCAAGAATTAAACATTACCTTACCTAGTATTCGGCGGATGCACGCCATGATTCGGCAAAGAGAAAAAGTATTGGTAAAACTACTGACGGGCGATCAAATTCCTGGCCGATTGGCTTGGATAGATTTTGAATGTGTCGGATTTGAGCCAGAATTGGGAGAAGCAATGATTATTTGGCAACAGGCGATCGCTTTCATTCAAGCCCTAGAGCCTTCGATTCAACCTGTGGCTAGACCACGCAAAGAAATGGTAATCCAGCCCGCACCTGAAGAGAAAGAAGATGATCCCTTTGCTTTTTAATTGCGCTTAAAAGTTAAATTTGATAATTATGGTTGCAGTATCTGAACAATTTTCAAGATTTTCGCCCGAAGAATATTTAATCTGGGAAGAACAACAAGAATATAAACATGAATATCTTGATGGTGAAGTCTATGCAATGACAGGCGGATCAGTTAATCATGGACAACTTGCTGCGAATTTCATTGCTCTATTAAAAAATCATTTGCGAGGAGGTGGATGTAAAGTTCTTAGCTCTGATGTAAAAGTTAAGATTCAAAATTCAAATGAATTTGTTTACCCCGATGTAAGTATCACTTGCGATCAACGCGATAGGAGTCTGACAAAATATATTTGTTTCCCTTGTATCATAGTTGAAGTGCTGTCACCTAGTACCGAGTCCTATGATCGTGGCAAAAAATTTAAGTTCTATCGACAAATTGAAACGCTGCAAGATTATATTTTAGTCAATCCAAACCAAATTGAAATCGATTCATACTCTAAAATTAGTCAAAACAAATGGGAAATGACAAATTGTGGTGCAGGTGAATCGATAGAGCTAAAGAGCATTAATTTAACTTTTTCAATTGAGCAACTCTTTGAAGATATTGTATTTGAGCTTTGATTAATACTCTAGCCATTAGATCGATAGGATAAGCCTATAAATATTTAATATGTAGGGTTTTTTAGTTCAGTGAATTTCAAATAAATAACTGATGCTTAAATAAGCAAAACTTAAATTTGATTATTAGAACTGGAATAATTAAATTAAGCTTATAAAAGATTTAGAATGAATCTAGTTTATTTAAACTAACTAAGTTTTTGAGATACTAAACAAAGTTTATTTTCTTTAACTTGAAGATTTTTAGATACTCTGTGGTGAAGTAATAAAACCACCTTGGATTTAATCTAAAAATTCTAAATAAACTTCATGATGTAGTAAATATTCTTAAAAAGATTTGCCAACTTGCTGTCAAGCTAAAAATTTATTAGACTTTACAAATTTCAGAAGAATTTAAGTTAAGCTCTCGATCAACCAATAACTATTTAACTCAGACTTAAGTGCTTCTAAGGCAATATTTAGTTCTACATCTAGGTCTTTTTCTTGAATATCAATTAGAGTTTTGTAGATTAATTCAAAGTTGAGGCGATCGCGCTTATCCATAATCGTAAATTTGCCATTCTTAGCATGGGAGAGTTTGGCAATTTCATCTTTTCCCACCTTACCTGTAATTACTGGCTCACGGGCATCACGCAACAGATGGAACTGATAATTTGGATAATTAATTATCAGCTCGTTGAAGTTTTTAATATAGCTAGTAAAGGAACTTCCCGAAAGATTGAGAAAGGAGATTACCTGGTTTTTATTAGTAATCAGTAAGAGTTCTGGGAGTGTTTTTCTGCCAAGCCGAAGGTGATCGATATCTGCACCAAAAGCCTCCAAAATCGTAGCCAGTTTGCCAATATCATCTGCATCGCTGATAATCGTTGGACGATCATAACTTTCTGTAAGTTCTGCTTTTTGGGTTTGGAAGTAGTCGTTCAGCTCAGATACTTCAGCTTGGCTATTCAATGCAACCGCTGCCGAATCAGGCAGTAACTCCGTAGAGCTTTTAGGGATAATTTCTGGTTTTTTAGCTGATATATCCTGTAGAGATGCTTCTAGAGCAGAATGGAAAGGAGACACAAGTTGAGCAATACGATGGAGTACCAATTCTAGCTGTTCTAGTTTGGATTCTAAAGAAACACTTGGGCTTTGCGGCAGGGGAATATTATTTTGCCTGGATCGGAAGAAAGCCGAAGCACGGTTGAGAATAGCTCTAATAGAACTTTGACTAAGAATATCGTCTAATTCTGAAGATGAGAAAAGCGAATTTAAGTTAATATTTCCAGCTTTGATTTGCAGAATCTGTCTGAGTTTATCAGCCTTAGGACGGTTTAGTCTGACTTGGTATTGAGAGATCCGATCCACAATAGAGCCATCAAAATTAGTTTGGAATTGCTGCCATCGCTCTGGGAAGAGATTGAGAATAATTAGACTATTGGGAACATGGGTGAGAAGTTCTTTTACGGCTTCACCAAAACTCTGTAAAATCAAGGCATTGTGAGGTTGACCGAGTCCTTCCAATTGATCAAAAACAATAATTAAGGGCTGATCAAGAATTGAGAGTTTGGCAAATACGGCGATCGCTTCTAAAGCAAATTCCTCTCGACTCATATCCTCCTGCCAGTTGGTCAAGCCAATACTAGTAGAGGCTTCAGGTTCAAGTTGTTGAGCAGCTAACCAGCGATAGGTAAGCCCTTTTTTGATCGGGTCGGTATAACTACAGTAGCGGATAATCCCTTGCAGGATAGTAGTAGAATAGCCCGCATTACTATAGTTGGAGTTCCACCACTCAATCATATTGCGTTCAATAAATTGCCAGCTTTCTAGATTCTTTGCGGTTCCTTCTTTGCCCAAACGTTGATAAAGGTTGAGACTATCATTTTTAAGGCTGATCAGAATATCTTTGCCTTTTTGAGTGGTTTGGAATTTAGCAGACTTAGTAAAGATATTGATAAAGCTACTGGCAATCAGAAGTTCTAATTGAGTGTGGGTTTTCCCAGGTACTTTTTCCGCAAAAGATTCAAGAATCCGCGAGTAGGTATGATGCAGAACAGCGCTGGCATTGTTGGGCTGACGAATAAATAACAGACGATTGGTTGCTAGGAGTTTTTGGGCAATTCGCATAATCAGGTGGGTCTTGCCTGATCCAGCTTCGCCGATAATTACCGCACCTCGGCTTTGATGGTTGGGGTCTGATTTGATTTGCGTAAGTACGGATGCTAGCAGTTCATATTCAGCTTCATAGACATTGCGAAAATCGGGATGATTTTGAAAGGGAGAATCAACCCGGCTGCTATCAAAGGGATTTTGCATAATGAGTCTCAGGTATAGCTGATAAGTAAATTCTGCATCATAGCGAGCGGTATGTGCTTGTACTGGATTAAACCGCCGATTGTTAATTTTAAGGTTGAAATATTTACTGAGATAGTCTAAAGAATAGCTGAGAAGTTTGGGAAATTTTTGCTGAGCAAGTTCAAAAGTACAACCAAACTTTAGCAGAGGAAGAGGAATTTTAGCTTTGGCGTAGCTTCTTTCAATCACCTGGCGATCATGCTCGGCATTGTGACAGATGAGCGTTTTAGCTTGAGAAATTTTAGTAAAATCAGTCAGAATTTCGGCTAGAGGCTTGAGGTTAAGGCGGATGTTGCTGTTTGTGCTATGCCCAAGGGTAAAGGCTTCATAGATTAAACTTCCATTATGGTCAAGGATCGCAATCTCTCTAATTTCGTCTTTACCTTCGGTATCCAGGACTATAAACATTTAAAGCCTAATCCAAAAACTCTAGACCCGAAGCATAGGGGGTTAAATCTTTCTCAGCCAGCCATGCTTGATTAAACATTCGACTTTGATAGCGACTGCCACCATCACAAAGAATGGTCACAATTCGATGTCCTTTACCTAGCTTTCTTGCCAGCATTACCGCTCCTACCACATTCAAAGCCGCTGAACTGCCTAAAAATAGACCATCATGCTTGAGTAAATAATGTGCCATTTCAATCGTGAGGCGATCGCTACCAAAAAAAGCCCCATCTAATCTGGCTCGACTAAAATTGGCAGTTTTACGATTGATCCCGATTCCTTCGGTAATTGAACTACCCTCAGCCTTAAATTCACCCGTCGTAATGAAATTGAAAAGTCCAGACCCAGGCGGATCAATTAAATAAGCTTGAATTTGGGGATCTTGTTCCTTTAGATAGGCAGTCATGCCACCAATTGTGCCACCAGTGCCTGAAGACATTACCACTCCGTCAATTTTGCCCCCCGTTTGCTGCCAGATTTCTGGCGCAGTAGTCTGGTAGTGTGAGTCAGCATTTGCTGTATTTTCAAATTGGTCTGCCCAAAACGCATTTTCTATTTCAAGCGATCGCGCCCTTGCCCGATGATAAAAATGGTTAGGGTTAGAGAAAGCCACAGGCGGCACCAATTCTACCTCTGCCCCCAGCGCCTGTAATAAATCGATTTTTTCTTGAGATTGGTTACTCGGCATCACGATTACACAGCGATAACCTTGGGCATTTGCCACTAGCGCTAGCCCAATCCCAGTATTACCCGCCGTACCTTCCACAATTGTTCCCCTAGGCAAAAGCTGCCCCAACTTGGCTGCCCGCTCTACCATATACAGGGCTGCCCGATCTTTGACACTACCGCCTGGATTGAGGAACTCTGCTTTGCCCAAAATTTGACAGCCCGTAGCCGCCGAGAGCGATTCGATCTCAATTAACGGGGTATTGCCGATCGCGCCAATAAAACCTTTAACTATTGCCCTATTGGAACCAAATGAAGATTCAGGTGAAATATTGACATCCATAACTTAAATCGAACTAGAGAGTTAGGATGATTTTAACCCTAATCGTTCCATTCTCCTCTGGGCGGCACAATTGGATTCATGGTTAGCGGGCGAGATGTATCAGCTTCCTTAAGCGATCGCCGTTGCAACCATTGACGAATTGCCATATTTACTGCCTGGCTAGGATCGTTAGTTACTTCGCATAACTCTGCTATTAAACCTGGATCTAAAGCGATCGCCGAAACCGCAGATTTGGCATCCAAGCCTTGTTCAGTTAGCTGATCAAGCATAGGCTCTGAATTTCTCTCTAAATTTTTTTCTAACGTTTGATCAGACATGGTCACTTCCAATTTAAAGTTCAATACAAACCGCCAAATAGCCACTGAGAATCACTTGAAATTATCATAAACTCTAGCCCATGCAGATGATTAAGCTCGTAAAATTAAAATCTTTAAGCCAGTAATTAAAGTATTTATGCTAAAGGCTTAATTAGATCTACGCCATCTCGTCCATCAACCTCCTGCAAAAACACTCTCACCTGTTCTCCTTTAGAAGTTGGCAAAAGCTTTCCTACAAAATCTGGGTGGATTGGCAATTCCCGATGTCCACGATCAACCAAAACCGCTAATCGCACCGCACTAGGACGACCATAGCCATTGAGCGCATTTAGGGCAGCGCCAACAGTGCGACCACTAAACAAAACATCATCGATTAAAACCACCAATTTGCTAGTTAAATCCACAGGAATATTGGTTTGGTCAGGTATCCTTAAGCCAATCCGATCTAAATCATCACGAAATAGGGTGACATCGATCGCTCCCAAGGGAACAGTAACGTTTTCCAAAACTTCAATTTGTCGCGCAATTAACAAACTCAGGGGTACACCTCTAGTACGAATGCCTAAAAGGACTAAATTTGCCAGGTTTCCAGCATTTTCGACAATCTGTGAAGCTAGCCTATTTACTGTTCGCCTTAGCTCTTCGGGCGAGAGAATTTCTACCCTTGGAATTTCTGCGGAAGATTGATTGAGGGTTTGGACTGTAAGAATATTCACATTAAATAACTCTCATTAAATAAATTTAAGGGAGAATTTCTACTGTAGTGCCACGGTAATGCAAGAACTAAGTTGAACTGGGGATGTTTAACTGATGGCATTTTTGACTGATGTCGTTTTAGTTTTAAAATGGAAGTTTTAAAAGAGGCTTTAACTTAAGAAACTTTAGGGAATCTCTAAAAACTTAAAACCATTGAGAATCACAAATCTAGAATGAGGGCTACAACTCTTTCTGATTGCGAAATGGTCTATTGTTTTAAAGATACCCTTTCGCTTTAATCTAAAGAAGTCTAGAGAAGAGTCTAAAGAAACTTATCTACAAACTAGATGTGACTAAATTTTAGAGATCTTGCTTTAGAGGTGTTGCTCGATCGCTTTAGCTAAAGTTGCCTTGGGTACTGCTCCAACCACTACCTCCACCTTATTGCCGCCCTTAAAAATCATGAGGGTAGGAATACTGCGAATCCCATATTGGCTTGCTACCCCAGGATTCTCATCGGTATTAAGCTTTACTACTTTGATCTTGCCAGCGTATTGCTCTGCAATTTCATCTACCACAGGAGCTACCATGCGGCAGGGGCCACACCAAGGTGCCCAAAAATCCACTAACACAGGAACGTCGCTTTGGACTACGTCCTGCTCAAAGCTAGAGTCGGTAACTGCGACCGCTGATGTCATTAAATTAACTCCCTTATCAATCAAATTTTAAGTTCTATCACTATAGCAGTAAGCAGAAAGCGCACAAACAGTCTTTACTTTTCTTCAAAACCCTTATGCTTTTTGACCGATTACGCATGGTTAAACTAGAAACTTAGATCTATCCTTTGAAGGATATTGAGTTATAAAATCTTGAACTGATGTTAAGTTAATTAATCCTTCTTTGTTTCTGCCATAGTATAAGGACTAACGCTAGGAGTGTCTGGGAAAGCCAGGCTGAGAGCATATCCTTAGAACCTGAATCTGGCTCACACCAGCGTAGGAAAGACGTTTACCAAGCTTTATTAGGAAATCAACTAAATGACCATTGCTTTAGACAAGCCACAAGTAGATGTCAAGTTTTCACAGCCCAAGCGCGGCGAATTCCGTGGTACGCAGATGCAC
>JBBRVV010000090.1:0-7009 GCA_038246525.1 Pseudanabaenales cyanobacterium | reverse complement strand
TTAGGCATCTTAACTCAAAATGACGGTAACTTGAAAGTCCTAGGTCGTGGCGAGTTGAACGTGGGGCTGACAGTCTACGCTCACAGTTTTACAGCGGGAGCTAAGGAAAAGATTGAAGGTGCAGGCGGAACCTGTGTTTTGATCGAATTCCATAACCAAAACCAAGACCAGGCAGAAGCTAATTCAACTGAAGAATAGCCTAAGATTAATCTTAAAAGGATTAAGGGATTTAATGAGGTTAAGGAGTTGTAATGGATAGTAGTAGAAGTAAGAATCCCAGCGCGCAGGAAACTTTTCTGCAAATGGCACAAGCCGCCGGACTACGCGATCGCTTGCTAGTCACCATTGGTATTTTGGTCTTCATCCGCTTGGGGATTTATTTACCCCTTCCTGGCGTGGATCGAGTGGTTTTCGCCGAGGTGGTGAAGAACAACGCTGTAGTCAGCTTTGTAGATATTTTTGTAGGTGGCGGTCTATCTTCCTTGGGCATATTTGCTTTAGGAATTTTGCCTTTTATTAACGCTTCGATTATTATCCAGTTGCTAACCGCAGCTTTACCAACCTTAGAAAATCTCCAGAAAAACGAGGGCGAAGCTGGTCGTCGCAAATTGGCGCAATACACTCGCTATGTTGCCCTAGGCTGGGCTTTTTTACAAAGCTTTGGACTTTCTCTTTGGTTGCAAGCCTCTGGCTACAATGGTCTCCCTGCGGTTCCCTCACCTGGATTTGCTTTCACCCTAGAAACGATGCTGGCTTTGGCAGCAGGCTCAATGTTTGTGATGTGGGCAGGCGAAGTAATTACTGAAAAGGGGGTAGGCAATGGTGCTTCACTTTTAATCTTTTTAAGTATTGTCTCAAATCTACCGCGTACCCTTGGCAGCACGATCAGCTTGGCACAACAGGACGCTTCCCGTGCAGGCGGCGTGGTGCTTCTACTCGGTATATTCTTGCTGATGATTGTGGGCATTGTTTTTGTCCAAGAAGGTACACGCAGAATTCCGATTATTTCAGCTCGCCGTCAAGTTGGTAACAAACTATACCGAGAACAGGCTAGTTACCTGCCCTTAAAGCTAAACCAAGGCGGGGTAATGCCGATTATCTTTGCATCATCAGTATTGATCTTGCCTTCAGCGATTGGTGGTTTATTACCAAATTCGCCAATTTCTAGCTTTATCAGTTCTGCTCTTGCGCCCAACTCATGGGGCTATGTGGGTTTCTACTTAGTTTTAATTTTAGGATTTAGTTACTTTTATTCTTCCTTGGTAATCAATCCTGTAGATCTCTCCAAAAATTTGAAAGAGCGGGGTTCAAGTATTCCAGGTATTCGCCCAGGTACCGCTACTTCTACCTATATTTCAGGCGTGTTAAATCGTTTGACTTTTCTTGGGGCGGTGTTTTTGGGGGCGATCGCGACGGTTCCAACTGCGGTAGAGAGAGCTACAGGCGTAACTACTTTTAGTGGAATTGGTGCAACCTCTCTATTGATTTTAGTAGGGGTAGCGATTGAAACTTCTAAACAAATTCAAACCTATGTAATCTCCCAGCGCTATGAAGGGATGGTGAAGCAATAATGCCAAGAGTAATTTTGATGGGTCCACCTGGAGCAGGAAAAGGAACCCAGGGTGAAATTTTAGCTACGAATTGGCAGGTAGCACGGATTGCGCCAGGCGACATCTTTAGATCAGAGATTAAGGATCAAACTGAACTAGGGAAAAAAGTTAAATCCTATAGTGATTCAGGTAAATTAGTGCCTGATCACGTGGTAATTGAGATGATGCGATCGCGTTTAAGCCAAGCAGATATCCAGCCTGGTTGGATTTTAGACGGATTCCCTCGGACTATTCCGCAAGCGGAAGAATTAAACCTTCTACTTGCTGAGCTTGGGCAAAAGTGTGATCAGGTGATTAATATTGATGTACCTGAAGAGCAATTAGTAGAGCGCTTAAAGTTGAGAGCCGAACAACAAGGGCGGGTAGACGATACGGAAGATGTGATCCGCAACCGCCTGAAGGAGTATTATGAAAAGACCTTGCCTTTGCTACAGTTTTATGGCGAATCAGTAATCCAAATCGATGGGACACCATCCATGTCTGAGGTGACTGAGTTTATAAATGCTTATTTTAATTAATTATTTAATCCAGGAGTCTATTTGTCTAAACAAGATGTAATTGAAATGGAGGGGACAGTGACCGAATCTCTCCCTAATGCCATGTTTAGGGTAGACCTAGATAATGGTTTTAATGTTCTTGCGCACATCTCAGGTAAGATCCGCCGCAACTATATTAAGATTCTGCCAGGCGATCGGGTCAAGGTTGAATTAACTCCCTATGACCTAACTAAGGGGAGAATCACCTACAGATTGCGTAACCAAGGCGGAGGTGGTGGTGGTGGCGTAGGTAAAAAGCTAGATTAGTTATTTGCCCAAGCTATTAGCAACCAAATGGGCGCAGGCAAAGCCAGAAAAAGCAACTGCATTTAAGCCCTGTCCAGGAAAGGTACTATCACCCACACAGAATAAATCAGCAATAGAAGTGCGATTAAAGGGCATTGTTAAAAGCCCTGGCAGCTTAAAGCGGGGAACTGCACCATAGGTACCATCTACTCTGCCCAAAAAGCGGCGATGCGTGCGTGGTGTGCCAACTTCTTTATAATCCAAGTTTTGACTTAATCCTGGCAAAACTGTTTCCAATCTATTTATGATTTTTTCTGCCTCTAGCTGCTTTTTAGCTTCATATTCTGCTTCGTTCAGCCCTGCCCAATCCTTAATCCAACTGGGAGAAAAGGCATGAACGATATGGCATCCAGGCGGTGCAAGCTCAGGATCTAAAAGCGTAGGAATGGAAACAAAAATTGTACCGTGGGAATCCTCTATGTTTTGCCAGTTTTCTAGTAACACATGGTGACAGGCCGATTCGGACGGAATGGATTCAGCCTTGACCCCTAAATGCAAACTTAAAAAACTAGGAGATTTCTGGTAACGATTTTGCCATTTTTGCTCTTTTTGCGGTAAAGATTCTTGTTTAAGTAAACTACCAAAGGTATCCCATCTGGTGGCGTTAGAGACAAGCCGTTTAGTCCTAATTATTTCTCCACTCGCTAAGTGAATAGCGATCGCTTGATCTCTAGTTTTGGGCGTAATTTTAGTTACCCTAGCACCATAGCGAATTTTGCCACCCTTTTGTTCTAGCCCTTCCACTAGCTTTTCTGCAATCTTACCCACGCCACCTTTAGGATAATTAATACCGCCATAATGGCGATCGCTAAATACCATTCCCGCATTGATCATCGGCGTTTTGTCCGCAGGTACTACTGACCAGATGTAGCACTCCATATCGATAAATCTTAGAAGTTCAGGATCATTAATATAGCGTCGGGCGATATCTCCCACATTTTGAGGTAAAAACTGCACTAAGCCCAAACAAGCTAATGGATTTTGTAGAAATACTCGAAGTAGGTAGCGATACTCTTCCAAAGAAAGTAGCTCAATCGCGTTCAAGCAGTTAAAAACTTGCCAGCAGGTGTCATAAAATTTGCGAATACCTGTCCTTTGATTGGGAAAATAATCACCTAATTTTTGGATAAATACTTCATAATCCCGATCAACTTTGAGATCTAGCCCATTCGGTAAGTGGTAATGAACCTGGCAGTGATCGGCAATAGTCTCCAGTTCCATATCCACGTCTGCAAGAGCGCGGGTCAGTAAATTGGTTGTGCCCTGCTTACCAAAGCCAAAAATCATCGATGCACCTACATCGAAACGGTAGCCATTCCGTTCAAAATAGCCTGCACTCCCGCCTGGGATTAAGTATTTCTCTAAGACTAGAACTTCTATTCCTTTGGCAGCCAGTTGGGTAGCCGTGACTAGTCCCCCGATACCAGCGCCAATTATAACTACTTCTACATCAAATTTTTGAGACATTGAGGATTACTTCTGGATCTCAACACCCTTCCAAAAAGCTATATAGCCTGTAATATTTTTGGCGGCTTCCTTAGCTTCAGGATAATACCAAGCGGCATCGGGATTAGTTTTGCCGTTTACATCTAGGGAATAGTAGCTGGCGACCCCTTTCCAACCGCAGGTAGTATGCTTGTCACTGGGTTTAAAGTATTCAGACTTAATTGAGTCAGGCGGAAAATACTGATTTGCATCAACTACTTCACAGCGATCGCTCTCAGCTACTACAATCCCATTCCAAATTGCTTTCATAAGTTTTAGGCTTAAATCTGATTTTTTCTATTCTAGCTTGGTTAGACAATCACTTTATAAGACTAAGCGGACTCAGGCTTGGGTAAGGGTAAGACTAATAGTTCGGCAGTGGAAAGTTTCTCTACCATTTCCTTAGTGATTACACACTTAGTCACATCATTGCGGGAAGGTAACTCATACATTACATCTAGCATTAGCTGCTCCACGATCCCCCTCAGTGCCCTTGCTCCTGTCTTGCGCCGATATGCTTCTTTAGCGATCGCTTTTATAGCTTCAGGCTCAAACTCAAGTTGCACATTATCCATCTTCAGCAGCTTCTTATACTGCTTGACCAGGGCATTGCGTGGTTCAGTTAAAATGCTCATCAAAGTAGATTCATCCAAAGGATCAACCACCGCTGTGACTGGCACCCTGCCAATGAACTCAGGAATCATGCCAAATTTTACTAAATCTTCAGGCTGAAGTTGCTTGAGCATATCCGCTGTGCGCTTCTCTTTAGGCATATTGTCTCCCTGTTGGATGAAACCCATGGACTTCTTGCCCGTGCGCTGTTCGATCGCTTTATCTAAACCAACAAATGCCCCGCCGCAGATAAATAGAATATTTTTAGTGTCAATCTGAATACAGTCTTGATAAGGATGTTTCCTGCCGCCTTGAGGTGGCACATTAGCGATCGTCCCTTCTAACATTTTTAAGAGCGCTTGTTGTACCCCTTCACCTGACACATCTCTGGTAATTGAAGTATTCTCGCCCTTGCGCGCTATTTTATCAATTTCATCAATGTAAATAATCCCATGCTGAGCATCTTCTACATCTAGGTCTGCCACCTGTAGCAAACGCAGCAAAATATTTTCCACATCTTCGCCAACATATCCCGCTTCAGTCAAAGTAGTCGCATCAGCTACTGCAAAAGGGACATCCAACATTTCTGCTAGGGTCTGTGCCAGCAGAGTTTTGCCGCAGCCAGTAGGGCCAATTAGTAAAATATTTGACTTTTGTAACTCCACCGCATCTTCTGGATTAGTGCTGACAGGAGCTTCTGGGGTGGGCTGATGTAAAAAACTGAGGCGTTTGTAATGGTTATATACCGCCACTGACAAAACCTTTTTGGCTTCATCTTGCCCAATTACATTCTCATCCAAATACTCCTTAATTTTGCGTGGCTTAGGAATTTGGCTCAGGTTAATGCCATGACTGGTTTTAGATTTACGCTTTTCTGGTGCTTCTTTGCGAGATGAGGGGTGAGATGAAGCTGCACTAAACAATTCCTCGTCTAGGATTTCATTGCATAGATCTACGCATTCATCGCAAATATATACCCCAGGCCCAGCAATTAGCTTGCGTACTTGCTCTTGGGATTTACCACAAAAGGAACATTTGAGATGAGAATCATATTTACTTGGCATAAGAGATGTAGCTAAACCAAAACGTAGTTAGACTAGGAGGCTGCAGCAGCTTCTGTGGCAATTAAAGAGGCATTTTTATCTTGGACAACTTGATCAACTAAACCATATTGTTTAGCTTCAGTCGGAGACATAAAGAAATCTCGATCAGTATCGCGCTCAATGGTTTCGATTGGCTGTCCTGTATGCTCAGCCAGCAGTTGATTTAGGACTTGCTTATGATAAAGAATCTCTTTTGCCTGGATTTCAATATCGATCGCTTGTCCTCTAGCCCCACCCAAAGGTTGATGAATCATAATTCTGGCATTTGGTAAACATAGACGTTTGCCCTTAGCCCCACCAGAAAGCAGAAATGCGCCCATACTCGCTGCAATCCCCATACAGATAGTAGAGACATCGGGACGAATATGCTGCATTGTGTCATAGATTGCCATACCTGCGGTTACTGATCCTCCAGGGGAATTGATATACAGATAAACATCTTTTTCGGGATCTTCTGCTTCTAAAAATAAAAGCTGGGACATAATCAGGTTTGCCAAGTCGTCAGTCACCTGGGTACCAAGGAAGATAATCCGCTCCCGCAACAGGCGAGAAAAAATATCAAAAGCTCTTTCACCGCGACCAGACTGTTCAATCACCATCGGGATGATCTCATTTACGGGCTGAACAATTAAGCTTTGATCTAGAAAGCCAGGTGCAGTCAAGCTTTGCAGCATATTTACTGAGGAGGTAGAAGAAATCAAGTCTTGGCGATTCAGCATAGTTCCTAAGATTTGTGTGGTTATCTGACTATTATGACTCAAATTAGTTTTTTGCTTTTTTTGACTTGGTCTTAATTTCTGTATTTTCAGAAGTCTCAGGAATTTCAGAAGTCTCAGGCAACTCTGGAGCAGCTTCATTTACTGTTTCAGCTTTCACTGGGATCTCAGTCACTGAGGTTTCAGCCACTTGGACATCAGTAGATTCATGCACTTCTTCAGCTTCAACCAAGATCTCGGCATTACTTGCATTCTCGCTGAAATTTTCTCTGGCATCCTCTAGATCTTCATCCTCTAGATCTTCATCTTCTGGGGTATCAAGGGAACCTTCAGGCACAAATTCAACTTGATTATTTTGCTCTAGCCATTCCATTACCTTCTCACTGGTAAGATCGCCTGTCAGTATATCTTTTAGCCTATCTCGGTCAACCTTCTTCTGATCCTGCATGTCTTCTAATACCTCCTGGAACCTTTGCTCAACTTCTGCTGGAGTAGGCTCGATTTTTTCCAATTCTGCTACCTTCACAATTGCAAGCGATCGCTTGATTCGGATTCTTGACTCAGGTATGGCTGCTTCACTCAGGCTTGGTATATTTTCTTTGGTAAAGAGCTGATTGACTAAGCCTCGCATCTCGGGTCTA
>JBBRVV010000089.1:0-7023 GCA_038246525.1 Pseudanabaenales cyanobacterium | reverse complement strand
CCTGGAGGCAATCTAAACTTTGAAAACCTCGCCGCAAAATTGAATGCTATTCCTGCTTACTGGTCAATATCTCCTAGCTTAGAACAACAGATTTCTAGCTTGAATAACCAAAATATTAATCAAATTTGTGTAGTCCCTTACTTTCTATTTGCAGGCGGAATTACCGAAGCGATCGCTAACCAAATCTCTACTTACCCAAACATAAAACTAACTAATCTTCCTTTCACTCCTCTACAAATTGCCCAAATGTCTTTAGAAAATCTAATATATCCTAACTTCAAGGCAGCACAAGTCGAGCAATAAGGAGGCATACTAAAACTTTCCTCTAATGTCAATGAATTGAGACAATTAATAGAGGAGTAATCTGCGGAAGTCTGTTTTATTCTTTCATAGACGGAAAGCAAATTGGAAGGTTAGCCTGAGAAGTTGATAGGAAGAAATTGAAAGGTTACATTCGCTCTAAAACTCTAATTCCCAACAGATTTAAGCCTAGCTGTAATGTCCTTGCGGTCAGGTCACACAAACAAAGTCGAGAAGTTCGGACTGGTTCTTCGGCTTGTAAGATTGGTAGGCGATCATAGAATTGATTAAACTTTTGGCTCAATTCAAATAGATATTGACAAAGACGATTAGGCATTAATTCCCTTCCCACTGCGTCTATTACTTCGCTAAATTGCACTAAATGCTTGGCTAAAACTAATTCTGCTTCTTCGCCAAGGTGAATTCCAGGCTGAATATTGGAGCTAATTAGGGCATTACGGCGATCGCTTAACTGACTAAAATCAATTTCGCCTTTTCGGCTAATGCCGCGGATCCGCACATAGGCATACATCATGTACGGAGCCGTATTTCCTTGAAGGGCCAACATTTTGTCATAGCTAAAAATATAGTTGCTGGTGCGATTTTGGCTCAAGTCTGCGTACTTCACTGCACCCAAACCTACTGCCTCGGCTACTTCTTTTTTAAACTCTTTAGGCTGGTCGGGCATTCTGATTTCGAGATCTTGTAGCACTCTAGAGATCGCTTCATCTAGTAATTCTTGGAGCCGTATTGTGTCACCTGAACGAGTTTTTAATTTTTTGCCATCTTCGCCTTGTACTAGCCCAAAAGGTACATGGGTTAGTTGGACAGAATCAGGAATCCAATTTGCCCGCCTTGCTACCTGAAATACTTGGGTAAAGTGATCTGCCTGCCCCATGTCAGTCACATAAATAATTCTTTGGGCGCGATCGCTGTTTATGCGATAACCTAAAGCCGCCAGGTCGGTAGTAGCATAGTTGTATGCCCCATCTGACTTTTGCACAATTAGCGGCAGAGGTTGACCCGCTTTATTCCTAAAACCTTCTAAAAATACACATAATGCACCGCCATCTCTTTCTAATAGATTCAGCTTTTCTAGCTCTTGGATTACAGACAATAAATAAGGATTATAAAAAGACTCGCCCCGTTCTTGAAGCTTGATTTCTAGCAGATCATAGATTTTTTGAAATTCTCGCCGCGATTGATCGCAGAGTAACTGCCAAGCCAATTTTGCCTCTAGCTGCCCTGATTGCAGATCCACCACTGCCAAGCGAGAAGCTTCCTTAAAGTCTTCATCTTGATCAAAACGTTGCTTCGCTGCCCGATAGAGTGTTACCAAATCTCCTAAATCTAGGGCATCAGCTTTAGTCAGCGCCTCAGGATATTCGGTCTTAAGATAAGTGATTAACATGCCAAACTGAGTACCCCAGTCACCTACATGGTTTAGCCGTAATACCTCGTGCCCCTGAAATTCCAGCACCCGTGCCAGGCAATCGCCAATAATCGTAGAGCGTAAATGTCCAACGTGCATCTCTTTAGCAATATTCGGACTAGAAAAATCCACGATTACTTTTATGGGATTTTCTGTAATTGCTATGCCTAAGCGATCGCTTGACTGCATCGAGCCTAGATAATTCTCCAAAAAACCTGGCTGCAAAAATAAATTAATGAATCCAGGTGCGGCAATTGTGGGCGGCAGACAAATATCTGAAAGATCTAGATTTGCCAAAATCTGCGCGGCAATTTCCATTGGTTTTTGCTTTAAGGGCTTTGCCAATCCCATTGCGCTATTGCATTGATAGTCGCCAAACTTACCATCCTTTGATACAGAGATGCCAGGATCAAGCTGAGTATAGGATTCACCAAAAGCTTGCGCTATAGCCTGACTAAACCGAGCTTGCAAAATTGAAATAATTGAACTGGTCATGGAAATTGGTACAAAATTCTAGTTTAATCTTGCTCTGATCTTCTAAACTAACCATAGTGGTAAGATACGTTGGCAAGATTATTACTGTAATTTAAAAAGTAAGCGTTAGACCTTTCAAGTATTTGTGATTACCCTGTATCTCCTTCATCCGATTGATTCCACCCCTGTCCAAACTTGGCAATTTGACCAAGAAGTATTAATCAGCCTAGGTAGATCTAGCAGCAATGATGTGGTGCTACTCAGCTCTGTGGTATCTAGGCATCATGTTGAGCTACAAAAGCAAAGTACGGGCTGGCAAATTTTGAATAAAGGCGCAAACGGCACCTACTTGGACGGCAATTCCGTCGATAAAATTCAAGCCTTAGATGGCATGATCATTCGGCTTGCTTCTACGGGGCCAAAAATGCAAATTCGGCTCGATCAAAATGAGATGGTCGCCATATCTCAGACGGAGATTGAACAAAAAATCCAGCAAAAAATTCTAAGGAAGGCAGCAATTGCTAAAAAAGAGCGGTTGACCGTCATTACTACTAGCAACAATTATTAAACTAATCCCTAGCTAGTTGAGGGTTACAGGTACAGGTATTAGCGTTGTGAGGTCAAATCCGCCAACAAGGGATTTCACGCTTTGATCCCATTCAGTCAGTTATATTTTTAGAGCAGGAAGGGAGTAAAAACCTTGAATATAGATCTCAATATTTGGCTGTTTCAGCTAGAGCAATGGTCAAATCAGTTGGTTAATTTCCAGCTAGAAAGAATATCGCCTTTGAGTTTAGGTTTGGTGGCGATCGCGGGTTTAGCTACGAGCCTTAGCCCATGTACTCTCTCAGTGATGCCCCTTACCTTGGCTTATATTGGTGGCTTAAAAAAAGAAGATAATTATAAAAATCAAATTGCAGTTCAATCGAGTCTGTTTGCCCTGGGGTTTGCGACTACCTTGACCCTATTTGGCTTGGCGGCGGCATTACTAGGTAAGATTTACGGACAGATTGGCGGCTTTTGGTCAATTGGCGTAGGCTTGGTGGCGATCGCCATGGGATTGCAACTCTTAAATCTCTTCCCCTTGGCATTACCTAATTGGAATCTAGAAGTCTCTGACAATTTGCCGCGATCGCTCCGCACTTTTCTGATTGGCTTGACCTTTGGTTTAGTTTCCTCGCCCTGCTCCACACCAGTATTAGTAACTTTACTGGCTTGGGTATCTACCACTGGCAATGTTGCTTTGGGTGCAATTTTACTTTTAGCTTATGCGTTTGGCTCGGTATTACCCTTGATCCTAGTAGGACTTTTTAGCGGTTGGCTACAAAAACTGATGGCAATACGGCAATGGTCAGGTTGGTTGACGAATATTAGCGCTAGTATTTTGATTGGTTTTGGCGTAGTAAAAATCCTTGGGCAATTGGTCTGAGCGTCGGCACAGGTTATAGTTTCGCTTGCTGATAGCGGATGACTTGATCAATCAATATAGTAAAACCCATAGGGGGGCTAAGCCCCCAACCCCATTTATCTTTCGGTACGATTTCTATAGTTTCGCTTCTTGATAGCGCTGTTTAAAGATTTGTTGTTGAGTTTGATGGTTAGCGATCGCTACGGGATAGCCCATCTGTTTACATTTACTCGGATGAATATTTCCCGTAATTAATTCAGCTTCAGTGAGCCTTGCGATTTCTGGTAAATACTGACGAATGTAATCGCACTCAGGATCAGACTTTTTCGCTTGGGCACTGGGATTAAAGATCCGAAGCGGTTTTGGATCCATTCCACTCGAAGCACTCCATTGCCATCCGCCATTATTTGCGGCTAAATCTCCATCAATTAAATGTTGCATAAAGTATTTTTCGCCCCATTGCCAATTAATCAACAAATCCTTAGTCAAAAAACTGGCAACGATCATCCGACAGCGATTGTGCATCCAGCCCGTTTGATTCAGTTGACGCATAGCAGCATCGACAATTGGCACACCAGTTTTGCCTTCACACCAAGCATCAAACCAATCTTGATTATGATCCCAAACAAATCTCTGCATTTGCGGACGATAGGCAGCTTTCTCTAATTCGGGGAAATGGAAGAGAACGTGCTGATAGAATTCACGCCAAGCTAATTCCTGTTGCCAAGTTTGCAGACTTACGCTTTCTTCGTCGCTGCGGATTAAATCTTTGGTAGCGATCGCTTCTGCCCAAACTCTGCGGATGCCAATTGTACCAAAACGTAAATGGGGACTAAGTCGAGAAGTACCTTCGATCCCAGGTAGATTGCGATTCTCTTGGTAACGTAGAATTTTTAATGGATGACAGAAAGCATCGAGTAATCTTCGGGCTTCAGTCTCACCTGGAATTGGCATTTCTTCAGGTAAGTGATTAAATCCTAGTTGCGCTAGAGTCGGTAATCGAATCAAATTCCTAACTTTACTCAGATTCTCAATTCCAGTTAATTTTTGTGGACGAGCATAGGGATCAGGTTTGGGTAGATTAATCCAAGTGCGCCAATAAGGAGTATAGACTTTGTAAGGATCTTGCATTTTGGTAGCGATCGCGGTGGGATCAATTAAGCCAATATCAATAAAGCTTTCTACTTGGATGCCTACTTCTTCGAGACAGTCTCTGACTAAGCGATCGCGTTGAATTGCATAGGGTTCCACATCTTGATTAAAAAACAAATGCGTAGCTTTGAGTTCCATTGCCAAGTCTCGCAGGATCTTTTCGGCAGCACCCATAAAAAAGAGTAAATCACTGCCTAGCAGCCGATAATTCTCTCGAAGTTCCGCCAAACAGCCCAACATAAAACTTACCTGCGCTGCACCAGTCATTCCTCCTGCTAGAATTTGCGGATCGAAGATAAACACTCCGACTAAGGCGCTATCTATTTCTAAAGCTTTACTCAAGGAGGGATGATCATCTAATCGAAGATCGCGGCGATGCCAGATAATCTTGGTCATTATTTTTTCTATGCGCTTGAATGAGCGAGAATTTGTGGGTAAATCGGGTTAGTTATGTTGATTGTAGCCTTGGGCATTCTAAGTTAGCTGTTTGCCAAAATCAAAGATGTACAGGTGCAATTTGCCTGATCGCTAGTTAATCTTTGATATTCTCACTGGCGGATCTGACATCTTTAGTTTGTACAATAGTGAAGCATCAGCCGCAACGCCACAACTAGCAGCTCTAATCACTGACTTTATAATTGGTAGCGATCGCCTTGGTCTGGCAGATGGCATGATCTTTAGCCAATTACTTCTCAATCCGATCAAGGTTGGCTTTGAAGCTCCAGCTGTGGCATCTACCTCTATCTACTTCATCCCTACTGGAGTTTATCTAGGCACTGTACTGGGTGTTTTACCTACAGCATTAAGCGCCGCGAACTTCTTAAGCGTGGTTTTTTAGAACTAGTTTTTAGATCGTAAGCATATTTAAAGTGAGCTTTGATCCTAGAACTCTATGGAATCTGCTTGAGAATCTAGGAAATTTTCGCCTAATTTGGCTGTGATCGGCAAACTGGTAGGTTAAACTAACGATTAATCATTTGCTTTAGTCAATTTAAAATGTAACCGTGCTACTAAGTTCTCCCGCCTTATCTAGTAAATTGTCCCAGGATATTGCTACCGCTCCTCATCAAGGTTGGTGTGGCTTGATCCATACCTATGCTGAATATTTGCCTGTTTCTGACAAAACGCCAATCGTCACGCTGCACGAAGGCAATACCCCTTTAATCCCTCTACCAATGGTGAGCGATCGCTTAGGGCGCGGAATTAAAGTCTGGGCAAAATATGATGGACTCAATCCTACGGGTAGTTTCAAGGATCGAGGCATGACCATGGCACTCTCCAAAGCTAAGGAAGCTGGAGCAGAAGCCGTAATCTGTGCCAGTACAGGAAATACATCTGCGGCTGCGGCTGCCTATGCAAGACGGGGTGGTTTACGCGCATTTGTGTTGATTCCTGATGGCAAAATTACCTTGGGTAAACTAGGACAAGCCTTAATCTATGGTGCAGAAGTAATTGCAATTCAAGGGAACTTTGATCGGGCTTTAGAATTAGTGCGTCAAACTGCCGACAAGTATCCGATTACCCTGGTAAATTCTCTCAATCCCTATCGTTTAGAAGGGCAAAAAACCGCCGCTTTTGAACTAATTGAATCTCTCGGCGAAGCGCCTGATCTGCTGTGCGTACCGATGGGTAATGCAGGAAATATCACTGCCTACTGGATGGGCTTTAAGCAATATCATGCCTTAGGCAAATCGACTAAATTACCAAGAATGATGGGTTTTCAGGCAGCTGGATCTGCGCCGTTGGTAGACGGAAAAGTTTGCACTCATCCTGAAACCATTGCTACGGCAATTCGGATCGGTAATCCTGCAAATTGGGCAAAAGCGCTAAATGTACAGTCCGAAAGTGGTGGCGAGTTTAATAGTGTCACTGATCAGGAAATTATTGATGCTTATCAGATCTTGGCAGGAGGAGAAGGGATTTTCTGTGAACCAGCCAGTGCCGTATCCCTCGCGGGACTGCTAAAAATTAGTGAACAAGTGCCGCACCATGCCAATGTGGTTTGTGTCTTAACTGGAAATGGCTTAAAAGATCCAGATGTAGCGATCGCTAATGCTAATAATGCCCATTTTCACCAGGGAGTTAGGCCTGAACTAGACAAAGTAGCAAGATTGATGGGTTTTTAATTAATAGATCTGTTGGGAGAAGTTCTATATAACCATTCATTCAGATATTTGCATCGAAGTAGCATATCTCTAGTAAATATAGAATAGTTTACAGAAATAGCCGTAAAACCCAACGGTTTTAACCGTGGGAT
>JBBRVV010000088.1:0-7215 GCA_038246525.1 Pseudanabaenales cyanobacterium | reverse complement strand
TATCTAAGCCAGAAGCGCCAGCTTACCACCGAGACAATTCAAACATTTCAGCTGGGTTATGCGCCCGCAGGTTGGGATACACTCTTCGGCTATTTGGTAAATCAGCGCCGTTTTCCTGCAAGTTTAGTAGAGGAAGCGGGTTTGATTGTGCCGCGTAAAGCTGGCAATGGCTACTATGACCGATTCCGCGATCGCTTAATGATTCCGATCTGCGATTTGCAAGGTAAACCAATTGCTTTTGGTGGTAGATCCTTGGGAGATGAAGAACCGAAGTATCTCAATTCACCTGAGACTCCGCTTTTCCATAAAGGACAAGTTCTCTATGGCTTGGATCGGGCAAGAGATGGCATTGCCAAGCAGGATCGGGCAATCGTAGTAGAAGGCTATTTTGACGCGATCGCCTTACACCAAGCAGGAATTAGTGAATCAATTGCCACAATGGGAGTAGCGCTTCAAGCTGATCAGGTGCGTCAACTGTTGCGTTATACCGAATCGAAAAGAATCATTCTCAACTTCGATGCTGATAAAGCTGGAACTACGGCGGCAGAAAGAGCGATCGCTGGCTTCCAAGACTTGATCTATAGTGGCACAGTCCAACTTCGGATTCTCACTTTACCCCAAGGGAAGGATGCAGACGAATTTCTGCAATCTCATCCTAGTAAGGCTTATCGAGAATTAACTGAAAATGCTCCGCTGTTTTTAGATTGGCAAATAGAACTAGCTTTGTTGGGCAAAAAATTAAATCAAGCCGATCAATTTCAGCAGGCAAGTCAAGCGATTTCCAAGCTTCTTTCTCATTTGCCTGACACCACTTTACGCAGTCATTACATTCACAAATGCGCTCAAAGTCTCTCCCAAGGAAATTCTCAACTAGCTTTAAGACTAGAGCAGGATTTACGCCGACAGCTGCATCAACAAATTCGTCGCGATCGCTGGTACAGTCACCGCAATCCAATCAACGATAATCCCACCTCTGCCTTACAACTAGCCGAAACTCAACTACTGCAAATTTATCTGCACTTCAGTCAATATCGATCGCCGATTTATCAATTTTTAGAAAAGGAAGACTTAGGATTTAGTTTCGCTAACCACCGTCAACTTTGGCAAATCGTTCTCGACCTTTTGGATCAGGGAAAAACCGATCTAGAGCCATGTGCTAGTCAATCTGATAACTTGATTCACCAATTGCAAAACGCCTGTATTGAGATTCCTGACCTAGCACAACAGCTATACCATCTGCTTTGGTTGGATGAGAATGATAAGGTAGCCCTTCTTCGTCCTAGCATGGTTATTAAAGCCGCGATCGCTCGGATTCAGTTAATCATGACCGAAAAGCGCTATCGCCATTGGCGTGACCTATGGGAAAAAACTGACCTCAAAGTCAACCCTGACCTTGGCTACTACTATCAAACTCAAATTCATGCCGAAAAAAATCTAATTTTTACGCTTCAACAACAAATTGAAGTGAATCTTAAGGATCTAAACTCCGATTTAGAAACCGCAGATGTGGAAGAAGAGCAAGATCCTGAAGCGATATGAAGTTGATTTGCAATCTTAGGAATTAGCCCTAAGTCTCTAGTCAGTTCGGCTTTAATCTTGCCAGATTTTGGGCGATCGCCAGCCAAAATAAACGCCAAAATAGCTGATTGTTCTATGCTAAAGTCTAGGAATTGATTTAGAAGTTGGCGAAGCTAATGCGATTACTAGGATTAATGTTAAGCGTGGGGCTAATTTTGTATTTAACAGTAACAATGCTCAATAGACCCAGCAAGCCTGAAGAATCTAATAAAAATCTTTTGGATAAACCTGCGGAAGTAAAGACTGAAGTTAATAAAGCTTTAGATGCAAATGAAAAGGCAAGGCAGGATGCACTAGAGCTTACAAAGCCAAAATAATTAATCCTTACTCTCTATTAATCTTTGTCAGATAATCTTTGCCAGATCCCTATGGCACCATCCAGTAATTCCTTGGCTTTGTCCCTCACTCCCACCGAAGCTCTAGCTTATTTATCAGGCTTTCATAGCATCTTGATCGCTTGGCAGCAGATTCCTGCACCTCTGTGGCAACTACAGGCAGATAATCGCTTGATTATTCATACCCTTGGTTTCCCTGATACTGTTGCGGAAAGAGTCCGATGTGAAGAAATCTATCAAGAGTTTGGTTTTGATGTATATACTTTCCCCGCTTGGGCAATTCAGGGCTTAGTGACCGTAGAAGAAGTGCTCCTCTATGATGGCGATCGCTTTAGCGATGATGCCGAATTACATGGCTGTGGCTCCGATTTGTTTGCCTATCAAAGTAACGTAGGAGAGGAAAATTCCCTCTGTTATGGTATTCGTTTTTGTGATGGCTTCTTTCTGGATGAACCGATTTATGATGTAATTCCACCTCTAGGTAGTGAACGTTTTTGGACTGCTCAAACTCAATCTCACCATGATGCTTTTCGATCAGCAATATACCGCGATCGCTTCAAAGATGAGTCGTGGTATGAATATTAAGGCTTGAAATACTAACTCTTGAGATGCTATTTAGGTCATTTGCAAAATATAGGGTTGAGGAATAGCTAATTTTTCATTCTGCCAAGCATCAAGATACATTTCGATCGCTTCTTCGCCATTACGGATCGCTTCTTCGCGAGTTTTACCGTGGGTACAGGGCATTAGTACTAAATTACTAAATTCTGGGATAGTCACCAAAAATAGCGAATCTTCATCAGACCATTCAATCCTCATACTATATCTACTCATCATCTTGAATTCTCCTCAAATCTTTTAATAATTTCTGTACTTGCTTCTCTAAATATACTGGCACGTCATCTCCATCTTTACCCAAAATTGTGATGGTTTTGGCAATCAGAGGATGTAACCAGAGTTCATGACTTCCTTTGCCTCGTTTCGATAGATGTAAAAAGCCTTCCCTTACAATCTGCGCCTTCAGTTCTCTGATCTTTCTTGGCATAAATTGAGCAATAAGGTAGGTATGATTAATAAAATTAAAATTTCAAAACCGAAAATGGTCTAAAACCGATTGTAGGTCTATGATATAATCCCCAGAATTTAGGTAGTGTAAGATGCTTCACAAAACCCCTGCTAATCCTACTTTATACTCAAAATCGACTTCATCAAGTAACCTATCAAGTCTGCCAGTTCTGAGATCGTCTTCTATTTACTTATCCCAAGCTTGAGCGTGATAATACCAGCCAATCAGTTAACTCCCCTACTTCATTCCCAGACAAGGACTCTATAGCAACCTTAAGTTCGGCGACGCTCATAATTATTTTTAGGAGATTAAGTTAAATTCAGTATATCAAAAGTGACTAAATATACTGGCACGTCATCTCCATAATCAGCCGATCTGGTAGGATGAAGCCAATAGATCGTGAAGATTAGGGTGATGGCAAAAACCACTAGAGATATTTCTGGACAGAATTCTGGATATAACTCAGGACAATTTGATCGAGAGAGTGCCTTGGGCATGGTTTCTACCACCAGTTTTGCGGCAGTAGTAGGTGCAGCAGACATGATGTTGAAGTCGGCATCGGTATTCTTGGTAGGCTATGAAAAAACTGGCGGTGGTCACTGTACCGCAATTATTCGTGGCAATATCTCCGATGTGCGATTGGCAGTAGAAACCGTAGTAGAAGCATCTGAGCAGTTTATGTACTTAGTTTCTACTTCAGTGATGGCGCGACCATATCCCAATCTAGATGCGGTCTTACCCATAGGTAGTCGTTTAGCAGAAATTGCCGAAGCTGGATATAGTCGTCTCAGTCATCAAGCGATCGGACTATTAGAAACCAAAGGATTCCCCGCAGTTGTTGGTGCAGCCGATGCCATGCTTAAAGCCGCAGAAGTTCATTTGGCTGCCTATGTCACTACTGGAGGCGGATTATGTACGGCGATTGTGCGTGGATCGGTAGCAAATATCACCGTAGCAATGGAAGTAGGAATGGAAACCGCTGAGCGGATTGGCGAATTCCATAATTTGATGATTGTGCCTCGCCCTCTGGATGAATTGGAAGACACTTTGCCTTTGTCTAGCTATTGGATTGAGCAGCCCACAGCCGTGATGATGCCGATCTCGATCAAAGAGAAAGAAGCTGAATTGATCGAATTACCAGACTTGAAACTAATTATTCAACAGGGAGAAGAAAAACTCTAAACCCTCTACTTTCTATCAAAATTTTTTGCTCAAACCCACCACAAAAAATAGTTGCAGGGTAAAGTCCCTTAGAGAGTCTTAGTTCATTTTATGATTTGAGACTTCAACTTTACCTATTCACACCAACTTACGCTTTAGAATCTGGTTTTTGGCTATTAATTTGGCGATGACGACGAGGATGACGGAACGACTGCCAACTGGCTCTAAGTCCTGCGAAGGTAGATTTGGTAGAAATCGAAATACCCTGGGCTTGTTGCTGCACACTCTTAATTCCTTGGCTTACCGTCTGTACCGCTTCACTTGCTCCCTTTGCTCCTTGGTTCAATTCTTCACTTAGTTCGCTAATCTCTAATCCAGTTAGTCTAATAGATTCCAAAGTCGGTGGTAATTCTCTTGAAAGAGTATCTGCTAATTTGACCACAGCACGGGCAGCCCGAGTAATCTCTTGGAAGGCTGGAATTGCCGTAATCAGTAACGCAGTCAGGCTAATTGCCACAAAGAAGATTGATAGCCCTAGCCAAAATAGCGGTTCGCTCATGCTGATTCCTCTTCAATCGAAGCATCTGTAGAATTAGGGAGTGAATTGCCAAGTGGATAAGCCATTTTCAGTTCTTGAGAAAGTTTGCGACTAGCTTCTTGTCCTGCGGCGATCGCTTCTTGCACTCTTTCGGTCGTATCTCCGATTGTCTTTTGAGCAGATTCGGTAATTTCATTTAATTGGTCGCCCAACTTATCCGTTAAGCGGTCGGCTTGTAACTGCACAGAAGCAGTAAGTTTACTACCTGATTGAATCAGCTTGCGTCTGGTTTCTTTGCCTGTGCGTGGTGTTAATAGAATACCTGCGGCTGCCCCGATCGCACTGCCAATTAGCAAACCGCCCCAAAATTTGCCTGAACCGTCTGCCATGTTTTGCTCCTAAATCTTGCTACTCAGATATTATCTAGCCTTGCCCATTTTATTTGATCGGGAAAGTAGCTGAAAAAAATTCTGGGCTTTTTTGAGTAGCGATCGCCATTTTTCGATCTGAATTTCTAATGCTTGGTAGCGATCGTTGAGTTGACTAATTGCTTCTTTTGCCTTGAGTGTAGTGTATGGCACATTCTCTAAGCCCCGTTGACAAGCTGAGGCATAGTTATTGATACTCTGAGTTGCGGCGGCAATACTAGACATAGCCTTTCGGGTTTGCCATGCCAACCAAAGCAGCCCCAAGGACAGAATAAGGTTGATCCCAACCACAATTACTACCATTACCTTTCCCTAACCTAGCCTGAGTAGCACTTTCTTTATTTATATATTTTGAAGTAAAGGGATTAAAATCTATGTAAGACCTATACCCTTTATATCTAGCGATTAATTATATCTAACAATCGATCATAGGCTTTATGTTGTATTTAGGTTAAAGAAGAGGGATCGATCCCTAGCTCTAAGAGTTTTTGAGCCAGAATTTTTGCTCTCGAATTTGCTTGTTCTGCACGCTGATATTCTTGATCTGCTCTTTGGCTTTCTTGCTCCGCTCTTTGGCTTTCTTGCTCCGCTAATTCATTACTCCAAACCAACAAATTGCCGCTCCGATCCCACCACCGCAGCCAATTACTGATTTGATTGAATCTTTCACCTGCCCAAACACCCAAAAACAGTTCTAGCTCAGGAATCCAAAAGCGTCCGTTCAGATCTGGAGTTTGTAAAACATATTTACCCAGATCTAGACAACGCACCTCCAAGCTCGGCTCAAAAGAGTCATAGATCACATAGGTGGGAACTCGTAAAATTTGTTCATAAAAATACATTTTGCCCAGAGGTGAAATTGCCCGCATTGATAACTCACCTCCATCGGTTTCCGATAGAAATTCCATCACAATTGCTACTGCACTGCCTTGAAGATGGGGCGTATAACTGCGGCGCACAGGCGATCCTTCCAGCAGGTGAGGTACGTTTGGCACATAAACCCAATCTGGCGCTTTGATTACTAATTTATGATTTACAGTTGCCACCAGCCCAAAGTTAGTTGCTATTAGCATTTCGGGTGAAATTAAGCCTGCGGTTCCTAAGGCATCAGTAAGCGCCGCCGCTAGAGTCGGTTGTTCAATATTTTCCACAGGATCATCAGGTAAAACAAAATCGGCTGGTAGGGCTTCCCAAGTGATAATCGGCTGAGTCTTTGATTTGGTTTGGTTAGGAGGCGTTTGCAGTAGCATCTCACCCTAGATTTATAAATAGTACTAGCTCGATCATAACAAGTGAATGACTCATAAATGATATAGTTCTAGACTATGCCTGTTTTCACAGGTGAAATCCAAATACTCAAGCCCCAGTTCCAGACAGCATGAAAGTTACCCTCGAAAAGCTCCCCGCCAGTCAAGTTGGTTTTGAAATTGAAGTTGAAGGCGCAAAGTCTCAGGCAATCTACGATCGCAATGTACTAAAGCTGACTAAGAATGCCGAAATTCCAGGATTTCGCAAGGGTAAAGCACCAAAGCAACTAATTTTGAGACAGTTTGGCGTGACTCAACTCAAGGCTGGGGTACTTGAAGATTTAATCGAAGAATCCCTAACTCAAGCCCTAAAAGACCACAGAGAGGAAGTTAAACCGATTGGGCAATTTCAAATGCGATCGCCGCTCGAAGAGATTGTGGCAAGTTTTGAGATTGGCAAGCCGCTAACTTTTCAAGCAGCGATCGATGTCGAGCCAGAAGTTTTGTTGGCACAATATCAAGGACTAACAGTTCAGGTAGAAAAAGTTGAACCCAAGCTCGGAAAAGTAGACAAGCTGCTCGAAGATTTCCAATTTCGCCGAGCCACTTTAATTCCCGTAGAAGATCGTCCCGCTCAGCTAGAAGACGAGGTGACTGTTTCTTACATCATGCTTGATGCTGATACTAGTGAAGAAATTCCAGATGAAGCTGATGATAATGACGTTATGTTGTTGGGAGTAGACATGGATCAGTCTGATTTTGCCTTCAATATAATTGGCATGAATCTTGGCGAAACCAAGGACATCCCGATGGTACTTGATGAGGAGATGTGGGATGAGCCTTTGGGCGGCAAGTCAGTGAT
>JBBRVV010000087.1:0-7351 GCA_038246525.1 Pseudanabaenales cyanobacterium | reverse complement strand
CTTTGAGACTCTAGTTCACCCTTAGCCAATTTGCAGCCAATTTGCAGCCAACTTGTGGGTTAAATTATGGGTAGAAGTTCGAGTTACTCTATATGACTAATACCTCCCCTACACTTAGTTACAGCTTGGAAGATTTTCTTTTACGCTTCGAGCAAAGGATTGATCGACAATTCACTGAGATCAATCAAAAACTTGAACAAGTCAACCAAAAACTTTATCAACTTGAACTTGGTCAAGCTGAGATCATTGGTGAGATCAAAGCTTTAGATCAAAAACTCTCTGGAGAAATTAGAGCTTTAGATGAAAGGCTCTCTGGAGAGATCAAAGCTTTAGATCAAAAACTCTCTGGTGAGATCAATGCTTTAGATCAAAAACTCTCTGGCGAGATCAATGCTTTAGATCAAAAACTCTCTGGCGAGATCAATGCTTTAGATCAAAAACTCTCTGGTGAGATCAAGACTTTAGATCAAAAACTCTCTGGTGAGATCAAGACTTTAGACTCAAAAGTAACTGGTATTGATAAGCGATTGGATAATCAAGAATTTATCAATCGCGGGGTATTGGTAGCTGTGATTGTGGCTTTGCTCGGCGGAACGGCTAAGTTCTTTGGTTGGTTACCAGTCGATAAATAATATGAGTATTTACAAAAATCGAGAACAAATCACGCTGCAGGCTCCCGCTAAAATCAATCTTTACCTAGAAATTAAGAGCGATCGCGCTGATGGCTACCATGAATTGGTGATGATTTTACAGAGTATCAATTTAAGCGATCGCTTAGAAATTCGGCGACTAGATATAGATACAATTAGAGTTGATTGTCAGCATCCGCAAGTGCCCTGTGATCAGACTAATTTGGCATATCGGGCAGCAGCATTATTGCAGCAAAAATATCCTGACTTTGGTGGTGTAGAAATCAAGATTGAGAAAAATATTCCCGTCGGAGCAGGCTTAGCGGGTGGATCTACGGATGGAGCGGCAGTATTTGTGGGCTTGAATCATCTGTGGCAGTTGGGTTTGACCTTACCAGAGTTACATGAGCTTGGTGCACAGTTAGGTTCCGATTTACCTTTTTGTATTGGTGGTGGTACAGCTTTGGCTGTGGGTCGCGGTGAAGTATTATCCCCTTTGCCTAGCATTGAAAACTTAGCCCTAGTAATTGCTAAACCCAGAGCTCTCAGCATTTCAACCCCGTGGGCATATCAAACTTTTCGCTCTGAGCGGCTACTTGCCCAAAAGCGCCATCAAGATGTTCAGCTTTCTAGCCAAATGATTGCGGCGATCGCTAGTCCAACCGAAATTGATCCCGCCAGAATTAGTAGACACTTATATAACGATCTAGAACGGGTGGTTTTGCCTGCCCATAATCAAATTAGGCAACTAAAATCAACTTTGCAAGCTGAAGAAACCCTAGGTGTACTGATGTCTGGGTCTGGGTCTACGGTATTTGCGATCGCTCGCAATCTCGATCAAGCTCAACAAATCGCCGCAGATTTACCCAGCAGACTAGACTTTGAAGTAGTTACTTGGGCCACCACCACCTGTAGTCATGGGATTCAAGAAATTAGCTAGTAACTATATAGACATTCCAGGGTTATTTCATTCTAAAGAGAGATATGAGGGATAGCCCATGACTAGCAGAGCACTAAGCTTTATACTCATGTAAGATATCTCTTTCAGCCCACTTTTGATGATCGAGAGATTTTGTAGCCAGAATAAAGAAAAGATTAAGTTAGATCTAAAGAAATAATTAAAACTTAAACCTATGGTCGTCATCAATAAAAATCAACAATATTTAGAAACGGAAGATTATTTGATATTTAGAGAACCTTCTGTTGGCTTGGCTCTGCCAATATTTTTGGTTATATTTTCAACTTTGCTAGTTTCTATTTCAATTGGAATGCTGATCACTAAACCGACATTTGTCTCAGTTGGATTCGTCTTTGGGGCGTTTACAGTTTCAGGACTTCTAATTTATTTAGCGTATTCTAGTTTTATTAGAAGCGAACTGATTATAAGAAAGAATAAAGAAACCGTAGAATATGCATATATCAATACTTTGTCAAAGAGAAGCACATCAAGAATAGTTCCATTCTCAAAGATTTTAAATCTTAAAATTGATGTGAGTGATGAATTATCTGGAGGAACATCGGAAAGGGAAATGTATGACACACTGTCAGTTAATTTTGCGGTAAAAGGTGAAGAAGATATAAGAATCGGCTTAAAAGCAAATCGTGCATTTAGAAGCTTCTTTAAAGATACTGTAGAGTTGAACAGCAAGCTTTGTGCTTTTATTGGTCTCTCTTCCGAAGATTTAAATTTCAAATCTTATACTTTCATTGGTAGCTGACTATCATTTCTAGACAAAGCAAATTACCTGATCCATTTTTCTGATAGGCTAGTTTTACTTTAATATTTTTAGTTAACTAATAGTTAAAGATATACCTACAGGAATTAGGATAAATTTATGGCTGGATTGCGAGGTAGAGATTTTTTGAGTATTGCTGATCTTCAGTCAAATGAATTGGCGGAGCTACTGGCATTGGCAGCAGAACTAAAAATTAAAAAGCAGCAGCCTAGCTTTGAGCGCAAAACCCTCGGTCTTCTCTTCCGCAAAGCATCTACCCGCACGCGTGTGAGTTTTTCGGTAGCTATGCACCAGTTGGGCGGTCATGTAATTGATCTTGATCCCAATGTGACTCAAGTTAGTCGTGGTGAACCAATTGAAGATACTGCACGGGTACTAAGTCGCTATGTGGATGCTTTAGCAATTCGTACCTTTGATCAAGCTGAGTTAGAGACCTTTGCTCAATACTGTCAAATTCCGATTATCAACGCCCTCACTGATCTTGAGCATCCTTGTCAGGCGCTGGCAGATTTGCTCACTGTGCAGGAAAATTTTGGTACTCTAGCGGGTCTAACCCTGACATATATCGGCGATGGGAATAATGTGGCGCACTCGCTAATGTTAGTAGGGACCTTAGCAGGCATGAATGTCCGAATTGCTACACCTCCAGGTTTTGCTCCCAATCAAGCGATCGCTGATCATGCCCTAAAATTAGCAAAGAATACCGAAGTCTTAATCACCCAAGATCCTGAAGCCGCCGCCAAAGATGCCCATATTCTCTATACCGATGTGTGGGCAAGTATGGGGCAAGAGTCGGAAGCAAGCGATCGCTTACCAATTTTCCAGGCTTATCAAATCAATCAAAATCTAGTTGAACTAGCCGATCCTGAAGTAATTGTGCTGCATTGTTTACCTGCTCACCGTGGCGAAGAAATTACGACTGAAGTGATGGAAGGAAAGCGATCGCGGATTTGGGATCAAGCAGAAAATCGGTTACACGCTCAAAAAGCCCTACTTGCCTCTTTGCTTTAGATTGGGCTTTAGAATGGTTTGCAAACTTGAGCGAAAACTTGAAAAGTTATTTATGCCTAGGGTTACTCCCAGCACAATTAAAAAACCAATAAACGAAAGCACTACAATCACCGCTCCTGATGGCAAATTGAAGTAGTAGCTGAGATACATTCCTGAGATTACTGTGATCAAGGCGATCGCTATGCCTAAACCCATCATCTGCGAGAGTTCATTTACTAATAAATAGGCAGTGAGGGCTGGTCCAATCAGCAGCGAGATAATTAACACCACTCCCATAGTTTGCATACTGGCGACAATTGTGAGCGTAATCGCGGTAATCAGACCAAAATAAAGCCAATTCACTGGCAATCCCACTGCTTCTGCACCTAATTGATCAAAAGTATAAAATAGCAACTCTTTGTAGAAGAGCTTGACTGCACTTAAAACAATAAAAGTAGCGATCGCCGTGCGCCAAACGTCTTCAGTGGTAACCGAAAGAATATTGCCAAATAGCAATCCATCCACATCTACTTTGATTTTTAATAATGAGATCAACAATATTCCCATGCCAAAAAAGCTTGAGAAAGTCAAGGCCATGGCTGAATCTACTTTCACTTTGGTTTGAGAACGAATCGCGGCAATTACGCCTGCGCTGAGAAGGCCTGAAGTCATCGCGCCAATCAGTAAATCAATCTTCAAAAAAGCCGCAATCACTAAACCAGGTAAAACCGCATGGGCAATCACATCTCCCAACAGCGCCATTCTTTGCACAATTAAATAGGAACCAACTACAGGGCAGAGAATTGCCGATAAAATCCCTGCTCCCATGGCATTTCGCATAAACTCATAGGAGAGAGGTTCGCTAAGTAATTGTTCCATAGGTTAAATTAACAAAAGAGAAATGATTCGCTTTCAGCTTTGGAACTCGCTTGGAGTTTGCCATAGGCTTGCTGCATATTTCGCAAATTGAAAACTTCCGATGGTTTCCCTTGGGCAATCAAGTGACGATTGAGTAAGAGTAGCCGATCATAACGCTGGAGAGATTCTCCCCATTCGTGACAACTAATAATCAAAATTTTGCCAGCTTGCTTTAGCTCTGAATAGACTTCAAAAATAATCGCTTCGGTCGCTTTATCTACCCCAGTAAGTGGTTCATCTAAGAGAAAAATCTCTGCTTGCTGTGCCAAAGCCCTTGCTAAGAAGACACGCTGCTGTTGTCCACCAGAAAGTTGGTCGATCGCTCGATCGCGTAAATGCCACATTTCTGTTCTTTCCAATGCCTCTTGTACAACTTGATCGGAATGACGATTGGGAGCGCGGAACCAGCCTAATCTAGGAGTTTCAGCCATCATTACCACACTTTTGACCGTGATCGGATAGGTCCAATCAATTAGCGATCGCTGCGGTACATAGGCTACTTTCTGTCGTAGTTTTTTTAAAGAATTGCCAGTGTATAAGACTTTCCCATGAGCAATCGGTACCAGACCTAGCATCGCTTTAAGTAGAGTGCTTTTTCCTGCACCATTAGGCCCAATTAATCCAGTTACGCTACCATTGGGCAGGCAGAACGAAATATCTGAAATTGCTTCCATGCCACGATAAAAAACTGAAAGCTGTTGGACATCTAGCATGAAATTGTTCGCTGAACTTGAATGAACTTAAATCTAGGTTTCAGCATCTCATTTCCTACTGGCTAGACTTTAATTGAACTGACAGATTAATATTTAGATATCGATGATTTGATAATGATTATCATTCTAGCAAAGATTTTATGATTGTCAAGATTCAACTAAGATTTAAGCTACTCTGTTAGAATTTTGGCGCTTGGGATTAACGCATCGGGGATTATGAACAAAGTTAAGCATTTACCAATATTGGTAGGATTTTCAATCTTAGCAATCGCTAGTTTGGGTACATTTCTGACTGCTCGTCCAGCTTTAGAGCATCCTCTACCCCAATCTTTTTCCCAGGAATCAGCTAAGAAACTCCTAACTGCCGAGGCTCAAGCTGATCCGCAAAATACTCCTAAAAATGATCTGAAGATTAGCCAGTCTCGACCAGTCCAAGCTTCTTCTAAGGTCAAAGAACGTTATCAAAGTGCAGTTGCGCAACTTTCTACTAATCCGCGTCAAACAATTGATGATTTGATCGGCTTAGAAACGGAGTACCCAGCCCTAGCGGAATATATTTGGTTGAAACGGGCACAGGCCTATACCCTGGCAGGCGATCGCCCCCAAGCGGCTAATACTTATCAGCAGATTTTGCAGCAATTTCCCCAATCAGCCGTAGCAGCCGAGGCGCTGTTTGCTTTGGCACAGACCCAGGCTTTAATCCAAAAATTTCCTAGTCATCCCCGGGCCTTAACTGCGATTTTGAATGAATTAAAAAGAACACCCAATCGCCTTGATCTGCTCTCAACTGCGGCGGTATATTTCCATGATCGTAAGGAAGTTTTACCTTTACTAGACCGCCTAGTAGCTAAGTATCCTAGACAAATTACTGCTGCTCAATGGTGGGCAATCGCTGAAGGATATTTTGATCAACGAGACTTTGTCAAGGCGGCAAATGCCTATAGTCGGGCTACGCCTAATAGTTTTACTGCTTATCGAGTGGGTAGAAGTTGGCAAAGAGCAGGGAAGAGAAGTCAGGCTCTAGCTGCATATTTAAGTATGGCGAGAATTTATCCTGCGGCTGCCGAAGCTCCTAGGGCATTGTTGAGAGCGATCGAGGTAGCTGAACCTACCCAAGGTGTTGGGCTAGCGGATCGGGTTGTAAGTGCTTATCCGACCATGGCGGCGGA
Source organism: Pseudanabaenales cyanobacterium (assembly GCA_038246525.1). Taxonomy (GTDB): domain Bacteria; phylum Cyanobacteriota; class Cyanobacteriia; order Pseudanabaenales; family Pseudanabaenaceae; genus JANRLH01. Next base: position 1,196 of record JBBRVV010000087.1, on the reverse strand, counting down.
AGCTTTACTAAGTAAATATGATCTGGCGCTGAAATTGAATAGCAAGAATCTAGCAGCGTTGGTAAGGCGAACCCTAACCACTCAATCTCCCACTAGCGAATTTACCGCGACTCTCACTTGGCGCTTAGCACAGCAACAGGCAAAATCGGGAAATCTGCGCGAGGCGCTGCGACTGGCAAAATCCGTGGTTTCCGATCTTCCCCACAGTGAGATTGAGGCAGAAGCGATTTACTGGGCAGGAAAATGGTCAAATCGTCTGGGCGATCGCGGCACTGCAACTAAGTTATTTCAACAGGTCATCAAAGACAATACTGCTTCCTATTTTGCTTGGCGATCGGCAGTACAAATAGGCTGGCAAGTGGGAGACTTTAATAATGTGCGCAGTTTAAGTTTTGATTTGCGTGCTCCCAATCAACGTCAGACGCTGCCTGCGGGATCAGACTTGGTGCAAGAGCTTTACTTACTCAAACAGGATCGCGATGCAGCTACCCAATGGCAATTTGAAACTAGGGGTAAATTACCATTGAATGTGAAAGAAATCTTTACTGATGGCGTGTTGCGCGTGGGCGTAAATGACAACATTATTGGCATCTATCAGCTAGATAGCCTCAATTGGTTGGATGTTAGCGATTCAGCGAAAGCCGAAATCAAACGTTTACAAACCCATCCTGCTTATTACCAAAATCTTTATCCCTTTGCCTATGGAGAAGCGATCGCCAAGTGGTCAAATAGAATGAATCTCAATCCTGCTTTAGTGACGGGCTTAATCCGCCAAGAGTCAAGATTTGAAGCGGAGATTCTCTCCGTAGTGGGAGCGACTGGGCTAATGCAGATTATGCCTGAGACGGGAGCTTGGATTGCTGGCAAAAAAAGGAGGTCTAACTATGCTCTGCGAAATCCCGAAGATAATATTGAGTTCGGCACATTTTACTTAGACTATACCCATAGCCGTTTCAATAATAATTCAATGTTGGCGGTAGCCAGCTACAATGCTGGACCAGGTGCAGTTTCAGGCTGGGTAACTAGCGGCATTGGCGATCCCGATGAATTTATCCAAAAGATTCCGTACTCAGAAACCAGAGGTTATGAGAAGCACTTTTTTGAAAACTATTGGAACTATCTCAGGATCTATTCCCCAGAAATTCAAGCGAAGTTGAATTCGGCTAATTAACTATTATTTGCTTCATCACGGCTAG
>JBBRVV010000086.1:0-7362 GCA_038246525.1 Pseudanabaenales cyanobacterium | reverse complement strand
GCTTCGGCAATCCGTTGCATCTTAAAGTCAATCGTAGTCTGTACCCGCAATCCTCCTCTAAGTACTACATCTTTGCCAAACTTTTCTGCTAGCTCGGCAGCAACCGCCTGGGTAATATAGGGGGCCCGACTTGCCTGATAGGAAGTACCTTTACCCAATTTAAGTTTTTGCGCTTTTGCTGATTTCACTTCTTGGGGAGTCACCCAACCAATTTCTAGCATTCTTGCTAAGACGATCGCTTGTCTTTTTTTTGCTAGCTTAAAGTTGGTCTTGGGATTGAAGTCTGAAGGGGCTTGAATTGTGCCTGCTAACATGGCGGCTTCACCCAAAGTCAGATTAGCTGCACTTTTATCAAAATAATTTTGGGCGGCGGCTTCGGCACCGTTGGCATTTTGCCCCCAATAAACCTGATTCAGATACATTTCGAGAATCTGCTCTTTGCTGAAAACCTGCTCTACTCGCATTGCCAAGATTGCTTCTACTACTTTGCGATTTAGGCTGCGCTGATTAGATAGAAATAGATTCTTGACTAATTGTTGAGTTAGGGTAGATCCGCCTTCAAGCGTAGATCCTGAGCGGAAGTTGACTAAGACTGCCCTGGCTACACCACTAGGATCAACGCCTTTGTGGGAGTAAAAGAAAGCATCTTCAAAGGCCAAAACTGCCCGCTTCAAGTGGGGTGAAATGCGATTAAGTGGCACTACTTCTCGGTTTACATCGCCATGTAGTCTGGCTAAAAGCTCACCCTTGTAGTCATAGATATAGGTGGTTTCAGTGGGAACGTAACCTTTCAAAATGCGCACATCGGGCAACTCTTTGAAGCTAAGCGCTAAGCCTACTAGCCCACCCGCGATCGCACTGGCAATAATCATGATCAAACCCAAAAGCGCTCCGCCCGAAGTTCTCAGGATCGCCTTTAAAATTTCTGTGGCATACCAACCGCTACTTCTGCCATGTTGTTTGAGTCGATCAATTTGATTTGTTGCCACCTTACCGCCCGCCATTACTTGCTACACTAGCTAGACTTATAATTTTTTGAAATATTGTTTACTGTGAGTTTAGCTGAGATGAACCCTAATTTGCCACTATCCAGCCTGCCTAATCAGGAAAACTTAGATTCCCCCTTTAGTTTTGGGCAGAATTTAGGCGATTGGTGGCAGCGAGGTGTGGTAGAAACTTTTCCCGATAGTGCAAGCGAGAGTTTGGCAAAAAAGCTGAAGGATAGTAATCGCCCGCTCAGAATTAAATTAGGCATTGACCCAACCCGACCCGATTTACACTTGGGACATACTGTTGCCCTACGAAAATTACGCCAGTTTCAAGATGCAGGGCATATTGCGGTTTTGATTATTGGTGACTTTACCGCACAAATCGGCGATCCAACGGGCAAATCTGAAGCAAGACCAAGGCTGACGGTGGAAGAGGTAAATTTTAATGCCCAAACTTATCTAGACCAAGCAAAACAGATTTTAGCTTTTGGCGATCGCTTGCAGTTGAAATATAACAGTGAGTGGTTGGCTAAATTGAGTCTCCAAGAAGTTACTAGTTTGCTCTCAACTATGACTCTAGGGCAAATGTTGGCAAAAGAAGGTTTCAGCGATCGCTATGCCAAAGGAGTACCAGTTTATTTGCATGAGTTTCTCTATCCATTGATGCAGGGCTATGACTCAGTAGCGATTGAAGCTGATCTGGAATTGGGTGGCACAGACCAAAAGTTTAATATTCTGGTGGGAAGGGATTTACAACTACGAGAAAATTCTGAGCAAAAAACTGGAGGTCAGTTCGGAATGCTGTTGCCTTTGTTGGTGGGTTTGGATGGCGTTCAAAAAATGTCAAAATCCTTAGATAATTATGTCGGTCTGACCGAAAAGCCGCTCTCAATGTATTCCAAACTAGAGAAAGTACCCGATGCTTTGATTCAGAGTTATTTTGAACTTTTAACTGATTTAGATTTAGCCAAACTACCTGAAAATCCGCGCGATCGCCAAAAGTTATTAGCCCTCACCATTGTTTCTCAATACCATAGTGCAGAAATTGCTCTGCAAGCCCAACAAGATGCCGCCAAAATCGTTCTCAGTGGCGAAACCAGCAATTTAGGCGATGTGCCAGAATTTTCTCTCAGTCAGATTACTTTCCCTACGCCTCTATTCTATTTGCTCAAAGCTAGTGGACTATGTAAGAGTAATAATGAAGCCCAAAGTCAAATTGCCAATGGTGCAGTGCGCTTAGATGGTGAGAAACTAGTAGATATAACTTTCGCGCAAGTAAATGAATTAGAAGGGAAGTTGTTACAGGTAGGCAAAAAGAAGTTCTTACGCCTCATACAGTAGAAAAAATTAGATATTTAGTTGAATTTGCAACTGTTCACTTTTTGCTGGAGAAGATTTTTGAGATTTGGCTCGATGGGGTTGAATTTCCACATGGGCAACAAACCAAGTTCTTAGAATTCGACTCATATTAATTTTTAACCGTATTCTTTTATTATAAATTAAATCAAAGCGTGTGAGGCTTAAGGCACCCCCGATTTACTTATACTGAGCATAGCCGAAGTATCGGTGGAAGGATCTCAACTTTGATCTCAACTCAAATTCCCCTTTCTCAAGTTCTTCCTTGCGTAAATCCTGAAAATTATATGCACGCTCTTTCTCTGCCGACTTGGATTATTCACGTTTCGACCGTATTGGAATGGGCGATCGCGATTTGGTTAATAGCTCAATATGGTAAACAGACTCAGAATTCTAGTTGGCGCTGGTTTGCTTTGGCAATGACCCCTGCGCTTGTGAGTGCGATGTGTGCCTGTACCTGGCATTTCTTTGATAATAATCCGAGTTTAGATTGGTTAGTAACTTTACAAGCCGCAATGACCTTAGTGGGGAACACAACCCTAGCGATCGCCGCCTACAATTTAGGGCGCACTTATAACCAGGCTTAATAGTCATATTCTCAATCAAAGCAGACGATAAAGCGTTTGATATACCAGCCGCGCAAAAGCCGACAAAGCCACCACAAAGCTGCCTGTCACCGCCGACAACAAAACTAGCTCAAAAAAACTGGGTAGGTTAGCAAATTTCCAGATTAATGGCACTAGAAAAGCAGCTAATAGGCTTAAACCATTGACAAAAAGTAACAAGTCTTTGTTATCTAAAGTTCTGCTAATTCTTAGCCACAGCACTAACAACATTATGCTCACCGCGATCGCATAACTAAAAGGACCAAAATTGACCGACAGCACATGATAAGAAAACAAGCCTAAAAGCCCAGCTTCAAAGCCAATGCCAAAGGCGGCGACTAACTGACTAGCTAAGGGCGGTAAAGCTAAAGGCTTCGGGGGTGTGACTTGGGGAAATACCTGCACTTGTACTTGGGTGGCTACTGGGGCAGGTGATGAAGCAGACACTTGAGCTTGGCTGGAACTAATAGGTGGGGCTGAATTAGGAGAAGCTGCTATCTGGGCGGCTTGAGTTTGGGCAGAACGTAAGGCATTTAATGCTGCTTGGGCAGATTCGTAGCGATCGCTAGGCGCATTAGCAGTCATACGGTCGATCACTTGGCTAAATTCAGGGCTAACTGGAGCGGCTAACTGTCCCAGCCAATTCCATTGATTCTTTTGCAAATCAAATAGGTCTTCGGGATGTTTGCCTGTAAGTAAATAAATGCAAGTTACGCCCAAGGCATAAATATCCGTAGCTGGTAGTACGCGATCGCCGCGCATTTGTTCGGGAGCACCAAAGCCAGGTGTAAAGATACCTGTAGAGCGTTGACCAGGCACAGCCGCCGTAATTTGTTTGACTGCGCCAAAGTCAAGTAAATAATATTTAGTATCCTGCCGCCCCACCATAATATTTGAGGGTTTGATATCTCTGTGGATCGAGCCACTATCATGCACAAACTGAAGAACAGGCAACAAAGATTCCAGCATTTCTGTTACTTCGCTTTCCAGTAAGCCGCCCGTTTGGTCTACTACCTGCTCTAGGGTCAAGCCATCAATATACTCTTGCACCAAGTAAAAATACTCTTCTGCCCCCGATTCCACTGGGAAGAATGCTAGCAGATCAGGAATATTCGGATGCCTGCCTAGTTCTTCCAAAACCGCGCCTTCGCGTTCAAACATCGACTTTGCTACTTCCATTTGTTGAGGATTTAGCCCCACTGGCAGCAATTGCTTGATCACACAACGGCGCATGGCTGGAGTGTAGCGATCGCGCGCAATAAAAGTAGTACCAAAGCCACCTTTCGCTAGCGGCTGTTCAGGCAGATAACGTCCTGCCAAAATCATCGGCATCCCACAGCAGGTACAAAATTTTTGGGTAGCTATTTTTAGCGTATTGCCAGAATCTAGTTCTGGAAAAGAGTTGCGTGGTCTAGCACAACCAGGACGGGTACAGTAAATTTCCACGGGGGTATAGGGCTACGGCTAAGGAGCGAGCTAATCAATCGCTTGCACTTCAACGTCAATCGTACCAGGCATAGTTGGTCTCACAAACTTTTGCTGCTCTACTGCCAACAATTCACCACAGTTAGGACATTGTACTTGACTATTCTTGGCAGCAGTAAATTCAGTTGTACAGACTGGACAGGTGCTAGTTACTAGGCTGCGACTTACCCACCATTGCAGCGACAAAACAGCCACGATCGGCAGGGCAATCGTGATCCCAATCAAGATAAAAAAAGTATTCACCAACCATCCCAGCCCGATCGCGCCCAAGCCCCAAAGTACTAAAAAAGTAATTAGCCAAAAGCGCCAGCCTGAACCTGGTTTTTGCGGAGCATTATTTCCAAAGGTGTAAAATTTCATATGCAATCGGGGGTTACTGGCATAGTTACATCATAGTGCCTGTCTCTGCGCGATCGCTTGAGGGATTACTAGGCAATTCTTGATTAATTTTAGGCAATCAAAGTAGAGCTAATCGTGCGATCGCGCCCATAATGCTTTACATTAATTTCAAAGAATTAAATCGGAACCATAGCACCTTGCCCAAGATTGTGATCGCTGGCAACTGGAAAATGTACAAAACCCAGTACGAAGCCAAAAGTTTTTTTCAGGATTTCTCCTCCCTAGCCCAGCCCCAGCCAGGAACTCAGATCGTAATTTGCGCGCCCTTTACAGCATTGTCGATTTTGGCTGCATATACCGCTAATCAACCAGCGATCGCCCTCGGTGCCCAAAATATTCATTGGTTAGAAAGTGGAGCATATACAGGCGAGATATCTGCGCCGATGCTAACTGAGTTAGATGTAAAATTCGCAATTATTGGTCATAGCGAACGTCGTCAGCTTTTTGGCGAAACTAATGAGACTGTCAATCTGAGAATTAAGGCGGCACAACAGGTAGGAATCACGCCAATCCTTTGTGTGGGCGAAACTAAACTGCATCGCGATCGCAATGCCACCGAAAGCTGGATTATTTCCCAATTAGAAGGGGCACTAATCGATGTGGATCAGCAAAATCTGATCATTGCCTACGAACCAATTTGGGCGATCGGCACGGGCGATACCTGTGAACCCTGCGAAGCTAATCGAGTAATAACCTTGATCCGTAGCCAACTCAAAAACCCAGATGTTACTATTCAATATGGCGGCTCGGTTAAGCCTAGTAATATCCAGGAAATCATGGCACAGCCCCAGATCGATGGCGTATTGGTTGGTGGTGCTAGTTTGGAGCCAGACATATTTGCTAAAATTGTCAACTATTAAAGTAGCTTTACCCAAGAGATTCAGCCAAGCAACCGCAGTTTTTGCTAGAATAAGCGCTCATAATCACCCTACTGCCCATGAGTAACTCGGATAAACCCTTAGAAAGACCTAGAAAGCCTGTTAAGCCTAACAAGCCATCAGAGTTAGTAGAATCGGAAGCAGTAAAACTAGCAGCAGCACAGCTAGAGCCAAAGCCTAAGCTAGAACTGGTGAGAATTAACCAACCCACTCAGCCAAAACTGCCTGAGCTTAATATTGAATCTGAAACTGAATCTAAGATTGAGCAAGTCCCTTCTGAAACAGCTCAAAATTTAGAAACAATTGCGCCCGACCCGACTAATAATCAAACTGCCGATCAAATAGAAGTAAGTCGGATTCAGCCAATTGCCCCAGTCACTGACCTCATGCAGTACCGTGCAATTGGAGTTGTCTATGGCACCTACATTCCCCAAGATGAAGTATTGACCAAGGGAATTTTGGTTACATCTGATGGTACAGAAATCGAAACTGTGTTGTTGGGCAGAGTAATTGCCGTAGTCAAGAAACGCTTAGACTTAGCCAAAGAATATTGCTGGGTTGTATATCCTCGCACAAGAACAAAAACTGGACTTTTACACCTACAAATTACTGGAGTATGGGCACCCGAAGAGTTGGGGAAAGCGGATCAAACTGATGACCCAGGCGTAAATGACGGCTACTTTTCTATTCGCGGCGAAGTTGTTTCTCAGTCATTTGAACAAAATGTCGTAATCATTAAAATCCTGCGTAAAGACCCAAACAAAACCTTAGATCGCAATCATGAGAAATTCAAATTGCAACTGACTGGAACCTTACCAAATCATCCTGTGGGCTATTTTTGGGAAATTAATGCTAAGCGATCGCAAAATACTTTAGAGATTGTGGATGGAAGTTCAATCGCCCCTATATTTAATCGTTCTAAGTTACAAAAAACGAGCAAGGAAGTAATATTTAAGCCAAAACGCAGTAGTGATGCCAAAAGTAGTCCGATCCCGAAGTCTCAGCGACTCGACTCTCAAATTTTGGATTCTCAAAAACCAGAATCAATTAAGCGAGAACGCCCAACATTGAAGAAACCACAAGCGCCAGCCAGTCACGACTGAGTAATCCAAGCTTGATTCTTGAAACACTTAATTCTTATAATTAGCAATTAATAGAGTTTCCCTTAATCCTTTATGTCAAGATCGGAGCAAAAGTGAATGTTCCTAATCTAGTTCCCACATTGCCAACTTACATTGGAAGAAGTTCGGAAATTAATTAATGATCAACAGAATTTGAAAACGGCAAAATAGGTATTACCGTTTACGACTGAATTATCTAATAACGATATTCCTTTACAGTTTCAAAGTAGTAGCGGGCATTCTCTTCGGGCGTAGTGGAGAGAATGCCATGACCTAGATTCATGATGTGCCCTGTTTTTCCTGCTTTAGCAATCAATTTGTGAATGCGATCGCGGATATATTCAGGTTTGCCAAAGAGAATCCCAGGATCGAGATTCCCTTGCACCGCTACATTCCCTAAACGCGCTCTAGCTTCAGCAATATCTACCGTCCAATCAAGGCTAATTACATCTGCACCAGTTTTGGTCAGACGATCCAAAATTCCTGCACTGCCATTGATATAGAGAATAATTGGTGCAGTTGGATGTTT
>JBBRVV010000085.1:0-7478 GCA_038246525.1 Pseudanabaenales cyanobacterium | reverse complement strand
ATATTTGCCTTCGCACCAATCCAAACCCGATCGCCAATAAAACAAGGAGAATGTAACTTCGCACCCGCAGAAATCGTAGCTGTAGGACTAATCCATATCCCAGGTTCGGTTTGATTAGCGATCGCGGTCAAATCCGAAGCCAATTTTTCTAAGAGCAGATCGCTATGAGCCTGAAGATATTTTTGCGGCGTGCCTACATCCAACCAGTAACAATCACTGACAAATCCCATCACCTTCTTTGCTTGACTCAACAAATTAGGGAAAACTCGGCGCTCAAAGCTCAAAGGCTCACCAGAACTGTATTCAGCCAACAGATCGGGTTGCAAAACGTAAGTGCCAGCATTCACCGTATTAATTCCTGCCGCCAAAAATTTGATCGCTTGTTCAGGATTAGGCTTTTCCCGAAATGCCAATACTCGTTGCTCAGGATCAAGCTCTACCAAACCAAAAGGAGTAATGTCTGGCACGCGGGTAAGCGTGAGAGTTGCCTGGGCCTGATGTTGACGATGGAACTGGATTAGCGCTTTTAGATCTAAATCAGTGAGAATGTCAGCATTGAATACCAGCAAAGGCTCACCTGTGAAGAAAGGCTCAGCCAGCTTTAGCGCTCCTGCCGTATCTAAGGGAGTAGATTCCTGGATATATCTAATGTTTACGCCAAAATCTGCGCCATTGCCAAAATAATTCACCACCTGCTTTGCTTGGTAATGCACATTTAGCAAAATATCGACGATCCCAACTTGGCGACAGCGCTCAATCATCCATGCCAAAAATGGACGGTTAAATAGAGGTAACATCGGTTTGGGGCAACCATAGGTCAGAGGACGTAGCCTCGTACCCTTTCCTCCCGCAATAATCACAGCTTGCATAGGCACAAAAGATCTAACTACAGGAATACTCTAGGAATTATGGCACTGGAGTTCGCTATCATGAGAAATAATTAGCCAAAATCCCTCCTTCCATGCAAACCCTAACCACAGAAAACACCGCAGAGAACCAAGCGCAGCAAATTTTTCAAGCTGCCTACGAAAATCGTTATACCTGGGACAGCCAATTTCCTGGGCTAACTGCCAAAGTTTCAGTCACAATCAATGGAGTAACTCGGACTGGCGAAGTCAAAATCCACTCTGATATGTCTGTAGAAGTTTTGATGGATCGACCAGAATATCTCAGCCGCACCAGCAAAAACCCTGACGGCAGCGAAAAAACGATCGAAGTAGATGAAGGGCAAGAGTGGCTGGTAAATCAATTGAAAGATGTAGTCACTCACCGCAAACGCAAATCCTTTGGTGATGCCCACGGCAAATCTAGTTTTAGCTTGGGTGAAACTGATGAGACTGGCGCAGTAGAAATATTGGTGTCGGGTGATGCGATGGGTTCTAACTACAAAGTGCGTGAAAAAGAAATCTGCATGGTTAGCAGGGTGATGGGAAGAGTCGCATTTGTGATCAATCATTTAGGGCATTTGGATACTGGTGAGGGCTATATCTCTTCAGCCTACACGGCAGTGTTTCGCAATCCCGCCGACAATCAAATTACCCGCCAAGCGAAGTTTGAAGATACCTATGAGAAGATTGGCAATTATTATGTAATGACCAGGCAGGTAGTGCAGATCAATGAAAATGGTGAGCATAAGACCTATGACATCAGCTTCTCAAATCTTTACTTAAATTTAGACTAAAACCTAAATGAGAGAATAAAAGTCGCAGGTTGAGGCAAAACATAGATTTATAGAATGTTTTTATACTCTGCCTGATTAACTTCTTTTTGTCTAATTATTACGGACTAAATCCCATGAATATGACAGATGGCTGGTCGATTGCTGAATTCTCAAGAAATAACTGCATTGGAATTTGTGCTTTTCTCGTACCTGCCAATTTATTTATCTCTCTACAAGCCTTAATATTTACCGCCCTAGGTTATTCCCAACTTCGGCTTCAAGTAGTGGCTAGTTTTGCTTTTATTTATGCGATCGCGATTATTTTCCATGTAATCTCATGGTTTTTAGTCGGAATGGTGATGGCTCCTACTTTTATTTTGTTAGCCTTGGGGATCGTTTGCTTGGGCATAAATTTTGCGGCGATCGCTTACAGGGATCTTTTAAGAAAGTATCTACTTAAATTTACCCGTCTAGCTGTAAGCTTATTTACCAAATTTCAATTTAGTTTTTAGTTTTATAAATCTAACTTTAGTCTTACTGATTAATTCCAGGATTTAGTAATTTAATTCTAAAAATATTTAACCTGAATTCAAATTTAATGACCTAAAGTAAATATTATCGATCTAAATTTAATTATTTAACTAGCTTATTTGTCTTCAGGTTCATCTCTGATAGATTGCAAATTTGCTGAAAATACTCAAATGTAAGCGGCTGAATAGATAGCCTCTGTCCTTTTTGTAATAACAGCATTCCCTCTAGTTCTGGATCTTCACGCATTTCGCTCAAGCTCACCAAGCGCGGAAACTTGCGCACAAATTCAACTTCTACCATATACCAACGGGGCTTATCGGGCATAGAAGCTGGATCGAAGTAATCACTAGCTAAGTCCCAGGCTGTAAAATCAGGAATGGCTGGTTGACTAATGCGACAGATTCCTGCTGCTCCAGGTGGCTTAGTATTAGAATGATAAAAAATCGCCAGGTCGTCTACCTGCATTTGCTCAGTCATAAAATTTCGGGCTTGGTAATTGCGCACCCCTTCCCAGCGAGAAAGGCGATCGCGCTCCAGCTGATCGATAGAATAAGTAATAGGTTCACTTTTTAGCAGCCAGTATTTTTCAGGATTTTTCTCAGTCATTTATGGTCAACTTTCCCGCTGCTCAACAAAAATTTTGGCTAATTGCCCGCCTCAATGATAGCGCTTTGGGTATGAATGAATTGTTTGAAGCAACTCTAGCGATCGCTTGGGCAGAATATCCACGCATAGATTTGGCGATTTACCGTGAACGCTTAGCTCAATTTACGGCTGAGCTAAAAAATCTGCTGGCGGAGACTAGCTATCCAATGAAACAGGTGCAGATCATCAATCAGTATTTGTTTGGGCAGCAGAAATTTCAGGGCAACAAAATTGATTACTACGATCCCCGCAATAGCTTGATTACCGATGTAATTGATGGTCGGTTGGGAATTCCAATTAGCCTATCAGTTTTATATTTGATTTTGAGCGATCGCTTAGGTATTCCCTTTGATGGCATCAATTTTCCAGGACATTTTTTAATTCGTCCGCGATCGCCTGAACTAGAAATTCTAGTTGATCCTTTTTATGGTGGCGAAATTCTGTTTATCCAAGACTGTGCTCAACGTCTTTCTCAAATTTATGGCAAACATATTACGCTCCAACCCGAATACTTGCAACCAATTGGCGTGCGTTCAATTTTGCAGCGAATGTTGATGAATCTCAAGGTGATTTATCTGCAACAACGGCAATATGTCAAAGCTCTGCGGATTGTGCAGTGGATCTTGATCTTGGTTCCCGATGCAATTTTACAAATTAAAGATCGCGGTTTACTTTGTTATCAGTTGGGCTATTTGGTAGAGGCAAAAGCCGATCTAGAGCAATATGTGCAAATCTTTCCTAGCGCCAACGATGTTTCGACAATTAAGCGAATTATTCAACAGCTATAATTCAGCCCCAAAGTTCAGCCCGAAGAAGTGAAAACACGGAACATATAGCCAATTACTAAGCCAATTAGTAAAGAAGCCCATTGACCAGAGCGAATAAAGTTATTCCAGCCCTTAGCCATATCGCCGACAACGTCTTGTTTGAATGCGCCACTAGCTTGGGCAACTAGATCATGGGACTGATTAAAAAACTGAGTAGAAATATCGCTAAAGCTTTGAATATCTAAATTCGCCAGATTTGCTAAAAGATCAGAACTATTAATTAAGCCTGCAATCTGCATAGTTAGTTCCAAGGTCATCCTCGCCGCCTCTCCACCAAAATAAAACTACTCAAAATAATATCATAAGCAGGCGATCGCGCAGATTTTGTCACAGCAGAGATTAAATGCAATTGATTATTTTAAGAATGCCCATTGTCTATGTGCCAGAAGAAAACCACTAATGGGGGCGTAGTACTCAAACCCCAAAAAATATTTGTCATAATATTTATGATAATAGCTGTAGCACTTTGCCGAGACTCTTCAATTAAGATTTAGAGGTTTGTGGCAGCCATTTAGCGATCGCGATTCCCAATCTTTCTATTCGCACAGGTTTACTTAAATAATCATCCATGCCAACTTCGATACATTTCTCGCGATCGCCTTCCATTGCATTTGCGGTCAGCCCAATAATCTTGATTGACTTAGCGATTGGCTTAGTGAATAATTCGGCAGAATCTGGTTCTGAATTTTTTTTCTCTAATTCTAATTTACGAATCTGCTTAGTAGTTTCATAACCATTCATTACTGGCATTTGACAATCCATTAGTAAAATATCGTAATTCTGTTGCTTTAACTGCATTAAGGCAGATTGCCCATTATCGGCACAGTCCGCGCTATAACCTAAGGACTCTAATTGACGTAGTACCACTTTTCGATTAACTGGATTGTCGTCGACAATTAAGATGCGAACATCGCTTTGATTTACTGGTTTTTGAATTGAAGTTGAATGTTCAACAGTTTCGGGCTTGATATTCAGCTTATTTGAGATTTTATCGATCAGTCGATCAGGGCGATCAGGGCGATCGCTAATTGTTTCTACTAGGCTATTGAGCAGACGTGCAACTCGAATCGGCTTAGTGAGATAGGCACGAATAAAGGTTTGTTCTAAGTTAGAGGATGCTTTTCCTCGCTGACTAGCTGAAGTAGTAGCAATCCAACCTCCTTGCCAAATTTCAGCTTGGGTCACACTTGAACCAGAAAGATGGGTGAGAATCTCTAGATCGGCAATTCCCACATCCCAAGTAGATTCCTCTAAAGCATTAGTGCGATCGCTAAGGATAATTTGCATTCCCCAAAGTTTGGCATAGTGGGCAATAATAACCCGACTAATTGGGTCTCGTTCTAAAATAATTAAGGTGCGATTTTGGAGAGAGACTTGCAGTGAGAGCAGACTGGAATTGTGGCGATTTTGGCGGATAAATTGGGCGGTAAACTCAAACTGAGAACCCTGCCCAGGCACGCTACTAAATCCAATTTCGCCGCCCATTAGCTGGATCAACTGCCGTGCAATTGAAAGTCCTAAACCCGTTCCGCCATATTCGCGACTAGTGCCAGACTCTGCTTGGGTAAAGGGTTGAAATAGCTTCGCTTGAGCTTCTAGAGCAATACCAATGCCTGAATCTATTACCTTAAATCGGATTTGCGCAAAGAGAAAATCTTCTGATTGTGAGCCAGATTCCAAACTTACTTCTACTCTCACCTGTCCCACGCTGGTAAACTTGATTGCATTAGTTACCAGATTTAATAAGACTTGGCGCAATCGACTTGGATCACCAATTAGCTCGGTTGGCATAGGATGGACAAATTTAACCGAAAGCCCAATTCCTTTTTGTTCTGCTTGCAATGCCAATAACTCGGCGATCGCTTCTACGCAATCAATTAAATCAAAGGGAATTTGTTCTAAAAGTACTTCCTGAGCTTCCAGTTTGGAAAAGTCTAGAATGCTGTTTATGATTGTTAGTAGGCTTTCGCCAGAGTAGCGCAGAGTTTCTACTAGATCTTGTTGGGGTGGAGTGAGCGGCGTAGTTGCCAACAGATCGCTAGTACCTAAGATACCATTCATCGGTGTGCGAATTTCATGGCTCATGGTTGCCAAAAAATTACTTTTTGCTAGGTTAGAGCGATTCGCTTCGATTTCAGCCAGCTTTCGTTCTTTTACTTCCTGTTGCAGTTCTTCGGTACGAATCTTGACCTGGGCTTCCAGAGTACGGTTTGCTTCTTCTAGGCGTTTTTCCGCTTCATGCAGTTGGCAAATCAGATCGATTTGTTGCTGATTCGACTCGGTTAAGGCTTGATTTGCTTCTGCCAGTTGTTCGTTCTTCTCTGCGATTTTACGGTCTTGAAAGTAGCGATAGACTGATTCGACAATCGTCGTAGAAAGATTTGAGGGATTCCAGGGCTTAGCGATATAACGGTGCAGCGCATCTTGATTCACCACACTGCCCACAGCTTCTGCACTTGCCTGCCCCGTCAACATGATATTTAAGGTTTTGGGTGACATGGCATGGATGCGATTGATTAACTCATCTCCTTTGATGCCTGGCATAATATAGTCAGAAATCGCCACCGCAATTTCGTAGTCATCTTCTAAAAGTACAGTTAAAACTTCTAAAGCTTCCTGACCGCTTTCTGCTACCTCAATTAGACAGCGATCGCCTAAAACTTGCTCTAACTCAATCTTTAAGCTATCGAGAATAGTTAATTCGTCATCAATACAAATAATTGCAAGTTTTTTCATAGAATTTGATTTAAGCTACTGGCTTGAGAGAATTTCTAAATTCTAGTGATTTTTAAATTTGGAATAGTTCTAAAGTTCGAGTGAAAAAATAATTTAATTAAAAATAACTTGAAATAACTTGATTGTAAGCTTTCTCAATTTTATAAACTTTAGGATTCAATCCTTAGCATTTAATTGAGACAAACAAATAAATTGCAGATTTTTCATCTTAACATAGCTTACATGATTAAAACCTCAGATTCACTCAATTCCTGCGAAATTGGCTGATTGATTGGCAAAGTAATCGTAAAAGTGGTACTGCCTGGGATGGATTCTAGCGCGATCGCGCCTTTATGTTTTTCTATCATCCGCCGCACAATGTCCAAGCCCAATCCACTGCCTTCGCCTGCGGGTTTTGTAGTAAAGAAAGGCTCAAAAATTTTGGTTTGCAATTCGGGCGGAATTCCTGTGCCGCTATCGGTGATCTTGACTATGGCTTGCTTTTGCTGTTTCCCTGTTTCGCTTAGCTCAGTTTTGATTTCCAAAACTCCTCGATTTTGCATAGATTGCAGCGCATTATGAATCAAATTTGTCCAGACTTGAGTTAGATCATCGGCATAACAAAGCATGGGAAGCAGCTTAGAATCATAGTCGCGCAAAACTTCCACGCCCTGTTTAATTTGACTTTGATAGAGCGTAATCACGGTTTCGATCGTCTCGGTGAGGTTGGTGAGGGTGGGAGACTCCTGTTCCTGTGAATGGCTATAGGTTTTGAGCGCAAATACAATTTTGCCACAGCGTTCAGCGGCGATCGCCATTGTGCTAGCACTGGTTCTGAGGTTGGCAAGTTGATAAATTTTGGCAAGAATCTTATTATGTTCTGGCATTTTTAGCAGGGGCAAAAACTGAGTTAGTTGTTGATGTATCCCAATCCCTGCAATTTGGTTAGCGATCGCTTCTGGATCAGCAATTTTTTCAGCAGTTAAAGTTTTGCTAATTTCTTTCCTAATTTGTCGCTGTTCCCTAGTTGAAAGAACTGGCTTAGACATTAAGGCAATTTGGATTAAAGCAATGAAATCACCAAAGCGCTCAGGCTTACT
>JBBRVV010000084.1:0-7521 GCA_038246525.1 Pseudanabaenales cyanobacterium | reverse complement strand
TAATACGCCTGACATTCTTTTAATTGTTGTTGTAGAAGCTCAGTATCAAGATTTCGACCAATCAAAACAAGCTCAGTTTTAGGTGATTTCTTCCAGGTATCAGCTTTGAGTTCGTAGCGTTTTCCACTTAATTGAAAGATATAGCGCAGTTCAATCCCCCTAAACCAGATAATTCCCTTAGCCCGAAAAAGATCATCAGGAATCTGTTTATCTAAGAAATTTTGAAACTTTTCAAGGTTTAAGGGGCGATCGCTCTCAAACGAAACCGAAATAAATCCATCATTATCTAGGTGATGCGAATAGTGATCATGATCTGAGTGCTTGTGTAAGTGTTGGTGTTGTTCATGCTTATGCTCATGTCCATGATGCTCAATCGATTTCTCTACAGGTTTTACCTCAGATTTGACCTTAGCAGCATACTCAGACAGATGGGCTAAATCCACATCCAAAATCAAAGGTAAAGGCACCTCACCATACTGCGATCGCAAGATTCTAGCTTTAGGCTTTTGGGAACGGATAAAGTTTTCCAACTCCAACAATGTCTCTTCAGACACCAAATCGGTCTTATTCAACAAAATGATGTCGCTATAGGTAATTTGGCTAAAAGCTGCTTCGCTATTGTAGTGATCAGGCGTAAAAGTCTCAGCATCTACCATCGTCAAAATCGAATCCAAATGAGTAAAATGTTTCAAATCTGTACCCAGAAATGTAAGGGCGATCGGCAGTGGGTCAGCAATTCCCGTAGTCTCAATCACCATGCAGTCAATCCGATCTTCTCTCTCCAAAATTCGATAGACCGCATCCACTAGACCCTCATTAATGGTGCAGCAAATACAGCCATTGCTCAATTCCATCATGTCATCTTCAATACCGACCAACAATTGGCTATCAATATTAATGTCACCAAACTCATTCACTAATACCGCAACCTTCAGATCTTGACGATTTTTAAGAATCTGATTTAGCAGGGTGGTTTTACCGCTACCCAAGAACCCAGTAATGATCGTTACAGGCATCCCACGTTTAGGAATATCAGGGTTCAATACAGGCGGATTTAGGGTAGAAATCATAGAACTTACTGCCGAAAATGATAATCATTATCATATACTAAAACTAGAAATTGAGCAGGAAAGATCTAACGCCGATGAAAACCCTGAATCTAAATCCCAGCCAAGAACAAATACGAAACTAGCACAAAGCTAATGCCCTCGCCAATGTTGCGTGACGGGAAGCCAGTTTGCCCAGAAAAAAACATCAGAAATAATCAAAGTAATCTATTCAAGACTTCAACAGTTTCTGCACCTGTTTTTGCCCAGCTAAACTTCTTTGCTTGCTCTAAACTCAATCTCTGGAGATCTTTATTTAAGTGTGGATCTTGAATTAAGGATTGCATTGCTTCAGAAATCGCCTCAACTCTGTAAGGATTAATTAAAATCCCAGCTTCTCCTACTACTTCTGGTAAAGCCCCCAAATGAGAAGCGATTACAGGTGTGCCACAACCCATCGACTCCAAAGCTGGCAGTCCAAAACCTTCCCAAAGACTTGGCAATACTAAAGCGATCGCTTGATTGATCAAAGCTGGTAATTGCTCATAGCTTACATAGTCTAGAAATTTCACTCTAGGCTCTAAATTTAAGTCTTTGACTAATTTTTCTAGCTCAGGAGTGTAACGGCGATCGCGCGAACCTGCCAAATAGAGATCATATTCTAAAGGAAGCGAAGCGAAGGCTTGAATTAGGGAAACTAAATTTTTGTGGCGATCGTGTCTGCCCAAATAGAGGAAGTAGTTTTTTCTCGCTAAATTGAGATGGCGAAAATGACTTGAATCATAAGCCAAATAAGTAACTGTAATTTTGGTGGCAGGTAAATGGAAGAATTCAATTAATTCATTAGCGGTACTTTCGGAATTCACTAGGA
This sequence comes from Pseudanabaenales cyanobacterium, assembly GCA_038246525.1. Taxonomy (GTDB): domain Bacteria; phylum Cyanobacteriota; class Cyanobacteriia; order Pseudanabaenales; family Pseudanabaenaceae; genus JANRLH01. The sequence continues at coordinate 5,604 of JBBRVV010000084.1, read as the reverse complement.
TATGTTGGGCTTGAGCCAAAACCTGCGGCACCACAAAGCGAAAATAATTACCCAAGCGCGAAAATCTACCACCAAATCTTAAAGGAATTAGATCATGCACAGTAACCACAAAGCGACAGCCAGTAAATAGCGGTGCTTCAGGTAGAGGAGAGAAGAGTAAATTAGCGCCAACTTTTTGGCACAACTTAGGTAATTCCAACTGTGTCCAAATTAGTCGCTTTAGGTGTCCTTTTGCGCCACAATCTGTGGACATTTCTGCCAAAACTGGAGTACAAGCAAAACCAGCCAAATCTTGATAGCAGAAGATCTGGGGCGAAAGTTGCTGCAACTGCGGTAAAAGATTAATGGCATAGTTAGAGATTCCACTAGGTTTTTTGGACAGAAAGGAGAGATTTATCGCTAATGACAATTCCTAACCCTTCTGTGCCTTAACTTGATCTTTAACTTTGTTCAAAACCCCTTCCATTTGCGCTAAACTCGGTGCGCCAGAAAATACGTTGCCATTGAACACAAAGAACGGTGTACCATCAATTCCCAAACTTTGGGCTAATTCTACATCTTTAGCGATCGCTGCCTCCGCTTCTTTGCCATTGCGATCTTGATTAAATTTAGCTAAGTCAAGCTTAAGATTTTCAGCAGTACTAACTAGGAAAGCTTCAGAGAGATTCTTCTGTCCGACAAATAGAGCATCGTGATATTGCCAGAACTTATCTTGTTTTCCCGCCGCCCAAGCTGCTTTTGCCGCAGGTAATGCCAAAGAATGAATATTTGTCAGAGGGAAGTGTTTGTAGGTAAGCGTAACTTCACTACTATACTTCTGCATGAATTGCTTGACGGTTTCATGTGCCTTGGAGCAGAAAGGACATTGGAAATCAGAGAACTCCGCCAATACCAACTTACGACTAATAGATCCAGTTACAGGCGAATCTCGCACAATTAAATCTGGCTTAGCCTTAATTTGGCTCAAGACTTGATCGCGTAGATTGGTAGCTTGACTCTGCTGACCTTGCTGAAATTTTTGTACCGATTCTAGAATTATTTGAGGGTTTTTGCGAATCACTTCCAAAACCTTCTGCTCTAATTCGCTATCACTAATTTGATTCCCAGGGCTGGCATTTGCACCACAACTAGAAATAGAGAAGCTGACACAAACTAAGAAAATTACTAACAGTAACTTTTGCCAAATTTTAATCATGGAGAATTTAAAGAAAATATCTAAGGGTTAAGAGAAATGAGTTGATTAAGCATTAAATTATTTTGAGGCAGATTCGCTTGGGGCTTTCCACAGGTTTTTTTGACATAATCACACTGATAAATGAAAGGTTCCTGCCAAGCTAACGGAATCTCTAGCAAATCTCTGGCTCCGCTCCAACCTTGGAATAGGAAGAAAATTAGCGCAATAGAATTTAAGCTAGTATGCACCTTCCGCCACATATTAGTGCGATCGCGATAAATATCTTGAATGATTGCCAAAGAGAAAATCATCAGCATAGTAGCAGCCATGCCTGAATAGAAGTGAGAGATAAACCACTCATTATCACGGCGAAAGATTGCGCCAAAGCCTTCTCGCTTAAAAATAAGATCTTGAATTCCAATTAAAATTACGCCCATACCCGTAAGCGAAGCGAAAACCGCCAGCCATAATTTACTTGAAGCCCGATACAACAGCACCAAAGAGCCAATTGTTGCGATAAATAGAAGCGCTAAAATAAATACTTGAAAAATATCTTTTGTAACCAAATCATTTTTGATAATGTACTTGATCGTTGGATGCGTCAGACCCAAGAGGTTAAGTCCCACTACTGAGCCAGCTAGGATTTTACCGATTTTGACGTGTTCGGCTCCCACCGTCGGCGGGATTTTAGTCTTAACTCCCTCGATCGCAGTTTGTAGACGGCGCTGACGGGTTTGCCATGCCATGTGTAGCACAATACCGATTAAGGGAAAAACAAGCAATACGGCGATCGCTGGATGAATGATTCGCAGGGCATCAATTAGGTCAAGCATAGGATCTCACTGGAAAAAATTAAGTGCAAAATTAAAGGTGAAAATTAGTACGGTGAATAGAAAATAAAAAGAATTTTACCCTACAGATACGATTGGTTAATGAAAGCCAGATTAAGAATCCTAAATTATTACTAATCTGATTTTCATCTAACTATGTCAATCTTAATTCGTTTCCACCTCTAGCCTAGATACAAACACCTCAAGCTGCATTCGACTTTCTACCTCGGCAGTTGGAGCAGTTTCGATGAAATCCTTCACAACCCCATGTAAATTGTGCAAAGCTTCCTCAGCGGTATTGCCCTTACTGGTTAGATCAAATTGCGGACAAAGGGCGCTATATCCCTCTGCTACCTTCTTAATTACTGCTGTCAATTGAAGCGATCGCCGCATAGTTTTTTATTTTGATTATTTCAGGAGGATTTAATAGGGGCAATGCCCCTTCCTAATTTAACGTCCAGTGATGTCTTGAATCAATACTTGATCTCTAGGCACACTAAAAGTCTTCAAAGTTGACACCGTGCCACCAGAGGTCAGAATAGTACTAACTGCCCGCATCGTACAGGTCAAAGCCGTAGGAGTGACTTCAATGATGTTGTAACCATGGGTAGCAGAGTTGAAATACTGGACATGACGATTGCCAGCTAAAAGCAACTGAGTAGAAGTGTTTATATCAACGCCAAAGGGATTAGGTTGTTCCGACAAATTTGAAGCACTAATTGAACCCACCAAAAACTCTACACCTACCGCATCACTGGGCACAGTCCCAGGGGTGAAAGGAGTATTATAATTAATCCGTTGATAGCCCGCCTCGAAGGTATGGAAGTCTCCAGTAATCGTCACAAAATTCTTCACACCTGCAGTGCGTAGGGCAGTAAAGATCTGAGCGCGTTCCACGGGGTAGCCGTCCCACTGGTCAAGACTGAGGAATAAATCGACGGGAATAGTAAGATTGGGAATGGCCGCAGCATCGATCACCGCTTTAGAAATAATCAACTGCATGGTAGCAACTTCATTTCCCCAAATCTTCCAGGTGCGGGTGGAATTGCGGATTTTATCTAAAAAGAACTGCTTTTGAGTTGCTCCCAACATCGAACGATTGGCATCAGCAAGTTGAGCACAACCAGGGAAGAGGTTGCGATTTGCTACTCCACAGGCAGGAGCATCACGGTAAAGCCGCTCATCGGTCATCACTAATTCCATCAGATTACCAAACACAAAGGAGCGATAGATTTGAATAGAAGTGGTGGGATTGGCTGTAGGCGTAAAAGTAATCGAAGTTGGCGTGTATTCAGCCCAGGCTTGGCTAGCTACTTGACGGCGGTTGGGGGTATTGTTTTGACTAGCGATCGCGGTATCAGTATTAAATTGCTGATAAGCATCGTTGGCAAACTCGTGATCATCCCAGATATAAATAAAGGCAAACTGTTCGCGCAACGCAATGTAGTCGGGATCGCTGATATAGGTTTTATGTAAGAAGCGGTAATCTTCTAAACTTTGGGCAGAAAGTTGTCCGCTAGGCAAGCTCAAGGGACGAATATCACGCTGGAAGGTGGGATCGCTAACTGTTTCATAAATCGCATCACCCAAATGCACCACAAAATCTAAATCTTCTGCTGCCATGAAGCGCATCGCATTAAAGAAGCCATTGGTAAAGTCATTGCAGCTAATGTAAGCAAATCTGATTTTTGATACATCTGCATTTTCCGCAGGTAGAGTTTTGAATCGTCCTACCGCACTAGAATTGTTATTAAAAATAAATCGATAAAAATAAGTGGTTGCAGGTCTTAGCTCAGCGCGATCGCTTAACTGCACTTTCAGAGTATAGTCACGCACTGCTTCAGCATTTGCCACTCCAGCCAGGGTTACTACACCAAAATTAGGATCGGTAGAAACTTGATAAGCTACCTGCACAGTGCCAGTTTGAGGCGCAAGACGAGTCCAAAGGGTAATGCCAGCAACTTGAGGATCGCCAGAAGCAACGCTTTGAGGGAAATTAGCTGTAGCTATAGCATTGGCTGGATCGACTTGGAATAATGAGCCAAACTTGCCAGGAACTTGACTGCCTGCCCAAATCATTACACCAGATGCCAGGGAAGTGAGTAAAAACGTTCTTCTATCCATGAGATTTATAGTTTCCTAAATGATAATGATGATTGAGTTAGAAAAGGAATCGGGAGGTAATTGCAGCCGCATCTGCCGAAGTAAAGCCTGGTAATACAGCAACTACTTCATCATTAGCACTAATGCCTGGCACTCCATCTCTATTAATAAAGATCACTGCTCCTGTGGGAAATCCAGTGGGTGCTGTACCAGGTAATGCTCCTACCAAATAAGCAACTCTTGGAATTAATTGAATAAAGTCGGTAGTTAAACTAAAGTCAGTAATCAAAGCATAATCTGCCAGCCCCAAACCGCCAGTCCCACTATCGTAGTAGGCGCGAGTACTGTCTCCCAAGAAAAATATATCTGCACCTGCTCCACCCGTGAGAGTATCCACTTCTCCTTGACCAAAGGTAGTTGCGCTCAAACTCACTCCAATAAGTTGATCGTCACCATTGCCACCAACTAGCAAATCATTATTGCGATCGCCTACCAAGGAATCGTTACCATCTCCGCCCAGAAGCGTATCATTGCCACGTCCACCGAATATAGTATCGTTGCCTGAGCCACCAGCCAAAATATCATTGCCAGCCCGCCCAAAGACTCGATCATTACCTGTATCGCCAGTGATTGTATCGTTACCCGCTGTTCCAAGTAGGGTAGAATCTACGCCCGCAGGAAAGGGAGTTAGACTAATGCCAGTAATAGGATCCATGATTTTTTGAGTATAAACTAGGACTACTTAAGCATGGCACGGCAACTTTATCAACAGGTTAGCAAAAGGTTAAGGAATATAATCAACTTAGACTTAAAGCTATCTCAATCTGAATGTTTGAACTGATTAATCTTCCTATCAATCGGAATTATCCTAAAAGTTAGAATAATCAAAATAAATCATGCAACCCCAACAGATTCTCCAGAATCGCTACCAATTGCAACATCTGCTCGGTGACAATCTCAATCGCCAAACTTGGCTGGCAGAGGATTTGCAGCAAAAAGAATTAGTAGTATTGAAATGTTTGATTCTTGGTCAAGCGAGTAGCAATCAATGGCAGCATCTCAAATTATTTGAAAGGGAAGCGCAGGTACTGCAACAACTAGATCATACTTTTATCCCCCAATATCGAGACTACTTTGCGATTGATGACCGTACGCTTTGGTTTGCCTTAGTGGAAGAGTATATTCCTGGAAATTCTTTAGCAGAATTATTGCAACAGGGTAAGAAATTTACAGAAGAACAAGTGAGAGGAATAGCGATCGCGATCTTAGAAATCCTAATTTATTTGCATGAATTGAATCCGCCTATATTACACCGAGAGATCAAACCCAGTAATCTAGTTTGGCATGAATCGAGTAAAGCTGAGAATCCTGAAATATTTTTAGTAGATTTTGGCGCAGTGCAGGATAAAGCTAGTGCGGAAGGGAAGACAATCACGGTAGTCGGAACCCATGGCTATGCACCGATGGAGCAATTTGGCGGTAGGGCAGTTGCAGCCT
>JBBRVV010000083.1:0-7569 GCA_038246525.1 Pseudanabaenales cyanobacterium | reverse complement strand
TGACATCCCAACTTTCTTGGCAATTTCTGTAAACGGCATTCTTCCATCCTTATGCAAAAACTGCACGATCTCAATATCCAGATTGTCTAGGTTTAACTGCATATCTTCACCTTGGGTTATCGCTTCATCAGACATAGCTCAGTCACAATACAGTTCTTAATTAGCTTACCTTTTAGCTGTAAGTCGCTGATGAATATTTTTGATGCCATTCTTCCTAGTCAAAATTTGAAAATATATTAATCTACGTTTATCGAATTAAATATGTCACCAAGACAACATATCGTTGTATAAAGTCGTGTTAATATTAGATTATCGTTAAATTGATTTAATATAGAAACGATTAACGCAATTTAATTATTGATTGCATCCAATATTCAATTAGGTTCAATTCTAGGAATTTTCTAGTTATTTAAGGAGATAGATTGTCATGTCATCAGTAACTACAGTTTTAAAAGAGCCTTCAAGTTCTCCACCATCAACTGAGCTTCACCAACAGATCCTGCATGGTGCCTCAAAACCTTTAGAATATGCACGCGCTCTTCCCGCTCAAGCCTTTACCAATCCTGCTTTTTATCAATGGGAAGTCGAACACATTTTCAAGAAACAATGGCTTTGTGTAGGGCATATTTCACAGGTTCCTAAGACTGGGGACTACATTAATATTGATTTAGTAGACGAGCCGATCTCCATCGTGCGCGGTAAAGGCGATCGCATTCGGGTACTATCACGAGTTTGCCCCCATCGTGGAATGGATATCATGCCAGAAGAATTTGGACATCCCGATCAAGGCAATCGCCGTAGTTTTCTATGCCCCTATCATCATTGGAGTTACGATTTAGAAGGTGATCTGCTCGGCGCGCCAGAAATGCATCAGAGCAAGGAGTTTGCTAAGGATGAGATCTGCCTAACTACCATTCGGTCAGAAATTTGGCAGGGATTTATTTTTGTCACATTTGATGCCAATCTTGAATCTGTTAGCACTCACTACGCTCAATTACTGCCCTTTGTAGAACGGTGGGATATGGGAAGTATGGAAATGATCGCCAATTTGAAGTGGGATTGCCAATTTAATTGGAAAATATTAGTAGAAAATTTCATGGAACCATACCACCATTTAGGAACTCATTCCAAAACCTTCGAGCCGATCATGCCTGCGGCGGGAACTTGGACAGAACCAGCGATCGCCAATGGAGTTCTATGTCATCTACCCTTAGCAAAATCAATTGTAGAACAGGTAAAAGCAGGGCATTCTCAATGCGTGTTTCCAACTCCTCGCAACTTAATTCCTGAAGATTACTATGAATACTCGGTGTGCTTGGGTACGCCAAACTTCTTGTTATTTATTGGTCCCGATCGCGCCTACTGGTACTTACTTTTACCCAACAGTGCAGGTGAAATGACCTTACATACCACATTGCTAGTTACGCCTGAAAGTAGAGAGATGGATAATTTTCCCCAAGTATTAGAGCAGGAAGTTGCCGCCCTCAAAAAATTCCATTTAGAAGATGTGGAAGTATGTACGGCAGTGCAAAAGGGATTACGCTCTTCAGTCTATAAGCCTGGACCGTTGGGACATTTAGAGATGCCAATTTGGCAATTTCAGCAATATTTGGCGCAGAGAATAAGGGAGGTCAACTAATGGAACTATTGATGTTGCGCTCTTTTTGGACGGGTTCTTCTAATTTGGATGAACTGATCGAACAAACTGTTAAAGCTGGATTTGATGGCATCGAAGGACCAATTCCCCAAGATTTAGCCCAACGGCAAGCATATCGTCAAAAACTTGATGATCATAACTTAGTATTTATCGCTGAAGCTACCACAGGGATCGATCCTGATGCTCCAGATTGGTGGATTCCTCGCAGCGATCGCAGCGTAGAGCAACACCTTGATGACTTACGCTGGGCGATCGAACATTCCCTAGAAATGGGAGCGATGTTTGTCTCAACTATGTGTGGCTATGATGCTTGGTCTTGGCAGCAGAATCTAGATTTTTTTGGCAGAGCTTTAGAACTCGAGCAAGAGGCAAAAATTAATATAAGCTTTGAAACTCACCGCAGCCGATCGCTTTTCAATCCTTGGATTACCCGAGATTTACTACATCATTTTCCCAATATGAAGCTTACCTGCGATTTTAGTCATTGGTGTGTGGTCTGCGAACGCCTAATTGATAGTGAGTGGGATATTTTGGAACTATGCGCCGAACGCACACTACACGTTCAATGTCGGCTAGGCTATGCTCAACACGCTCAAGTCCCCGATCCGCGCGCCCCTGAATATACCTACGCCCTTGAAGCCCATGAGCGATGGTGGGATTTAATTTGGCAAAGCCAAGCTCAGCGCAATATGGCTAAAACAACGATGCAACCAGAATTCCTAAATGATGGCTATATGCAGATGTTGCCCTATACGCAAATGCCAGTTGCCGATATATGGGAAATCACTGGTTGGATGGCAGCACGCCAGCGATCGCGGTTTGCCCGACAATTTAATCATTAACAGCGATTTTAGCCAGTTTTGTAGCATAAGCTACAGATAAATATGGGATAATATAAAAAGTTTCTTATGATTCTAGGTTTAATACTATGACAAATACAATTTCTATCAACCAAACTAGTCTTAATTCGACTCAAGCTAAACATCAAGACTCAATTCTAGCTATCTTGGCGCACCGCTACAAAATTGCCCAAGCCGATCGCAATCTCGAACTTTTATCCTTACTGGAACAAGAGCGTCATCAACTCGAGCAAAGCTACCAAAAAAGTTTTCAGACGCAGAAGAGAAGTCTGTGGGATTGGTTAACTCAACCTGCCCAAGTATCGATCGCCCAACTACCTAGCACTTCTGGTAAATACTTTCGTGGCTACAATCCAATTACGGGTGAGATTCGCTATGGAGATAGATCAGATATGATTGACTGGTTAGAGGAGTAATTCAGCTATAATCTTCCTTACCATGCTGACGTAATAGTTCCATCAATTCATCTCTATAATCGTGAAAGATCTGGTGGCGTTTGATCGCAGGACTTTGATTTGGGAGGTTAATCTTCATCTCCTTTCTAACCGTACCAGGACGAGAACCTAGAGCGTAGATACGGTTTGATAAAAATATCGCTTCTTCTACGTCATGGGTGATCATAAAAATCGTAATTTTAGTACGTTGCCACATGTCGATTATAAATTCATGCATGGACTCTTTAGTGTGAATATCTAAGGAGCCAAAGGGTTCGTCCATTAGTAAAACTTTTGGTTCTGAGGCTAATGCCCTAGCGATCGCCACCCTCTGTTTCATACCTCCAGATAGTTGTTTCGGTAGAGCTTGAGCGAATTGGGTTAATCCTACTACATTGAGATAGTAACTAGCTTGTTCGCGGCGGATTTTTTTAGGAACCCCTAACAGTTTTAAGCCAAATTCAGTATTTTCCATTACTGTCATCCAAGGATAGAGGGTGTAATCCTGAAAGATCATGCCGCGATCGTGACCAGGGGCAGTAATTAACTTACCATCAATCCTAATTTCACCAGAGGTAGGGCGATCTAAACCAGCGATTTGACGGATCAACGTGGATTTCCCCGAACCTGACGCTCCTACAGTACAGATATATTCGCCTTGTTCGATATTCATATTGATGTCATTCAAGACGACTAATTCGCCCTCTTTTGTCGGAAATTGCTTGCAGAGATGGCTGATTTGTAAATACATCTAAAATCCTCTGAAATCCTTTTTACTAAATTACGATCGCTTTTGGCTCGCCCATTGGTACGAAATCCGAATCATCGTCTGAAAGCATAAATCGAAGCAGAGACCGATCACGCCAATCACAATTAATCCGACAAATATTTCATCAGTTTTGAGAAATCTACCTGCAACGCTAATCCGTCTTCCCAAACCTTCGGTTGCCGCAATTAACTCTGAGACTATCACCAGTTGCCAAGCTGTTGCCAAATTAATTCGACAAGAATCAATAATTCCTGGGGCAACGTAAGGAAGGATAACTTGAAACAAGGCTGAAGTTTTACTGCCGCCCAAAATGTAGGTTGATTCGATCAGTTGCTTCGGCACAAATTTAACCGTATCCATTACCATCAAAGCGTTAAAGAAGAATACACCGATAAAAATTAACATAATTTTTGGCTCTTCGCCAATCCCTAGATAGAGAATCAATAAGGGGATAAAAGCAGGTGCAGGCATATAACGCACCAATCCAAATAACGGCTCTATCAAAGCTCGGATGCTGGCAAAGCTCCCCATTAAAATGCCAATGGGGATAGAAAATAATGCTGCTAATAAACTCCCTACGCCCACTCGCCATAGACTAGCGATCGTATCTTTTTGAATTTCTCCTGTACTCCACAATCTACCAAAAGCGGTGATTACCTGCGATGGTGATGGCAAAAATTTAGGGTCAATTTGTCCAAAACTTGTAGCCGCCCACCAAACCAAAAACGGAACTGCGATCGAAGCAATGCTTAAAGCAGTATGCAGGCGGGGTGGGATATCTTCGGCAATTCGCCAGAAAACATTATGGCTAACCTTTTTGGGACGAATGAACTCGCGAATGGATTTAGGGTGATCGTTCATATCTATAATTTTTTAGCTGCGTATGCCTTGATAAAGCGATCGTCAAATAATTTTTCCGTATTTGGAATAGTTTTTGTCAAACCTAAATCCATTAAGAACTTACTCAATTCTCTGGAAGCAAATTTCATCGATGTCCAATCTTTACCTTCTTCAAAGGACTTGAGATTTTCTTCAATTGAGAAAATTTTAGTACCTTCGGCATATCCTTTATACTCTTCAACCGTAACCCCAGCCTGCTTTGCCATGATTTCGTTAGCTTTATCAGGATTAGCTTTGATGAATTCTAAAGTATCAAACCAAGTATCTACCATCGCCTGAACTTGAGTTGGATTAGCCTCGACAAACTTGCGCGTAAAGACCACATGATCGGAAACAGCTCCAGGAAAATCTTTAGAAGAAAAGAGTTCTTTACTACCTTTAAGCTTTAATGCCTGAGTAGTAAAAGGAGCAAATACCGCGACCGCATCTACTTGCCCGCCAGCAAAAGCCGCGGCAGCTTTACCAGTTTCAAGTGGTACAAATTGAATATCTTTAGGCGATAATCCCGCTTTTTTCATGCCTAATAAGAGGAGGAAGTGATCGACAGTTCCCTCTTCGGCGGCGACTTTTTTGCCTTTTAGATCGGTGATCGAATTGATTCCCGCGCGCGCGATGATTTTGTCGTTGCCTGTAGAAATATCATTAGTCAGGACGATTACCTGATCGGCTCCACCCGCCGCACTGCTGACGGTATCGACTAGAGTTTGATTATTAGCATCAATTTTCTCAGATACTAAGGTCGTAATAGATTCAAGATATCCATCGAACCATTTCAAATCTACTCGTACATTATTTTTCTTGAAGATACCCTCATCTTGAGAAATCTGCCAAGGGAAATATCCAGGCCAAGCACTATATCCCAATTTTACCTGTACTTGCTGAGGGGTTGAAGTAGGTTGGGTGTTATTCCCCGAATTAGTGACAGGATTAGTACAACTGACCACAAAAAATGTGGTGAGAATACCCAGAATTAGAGAAGAGATAAGCGATCGCAATTTCATTGGAGTGTTTTAGAGAGTGAATAATGAAAATAACAAAGCCCAGAAGAAACGTACAGCCTTTTAAGCTGAAGCTCCTCCCGGGCTTTTATCCCGCCGTGTAACTAACTGATCGCCCTCGTCAACAGAGTATCTAGTTAACCTGCCTCTCTCGGACCAGCACTCGAACTTTTACTTTATATAAAATATTGAGATATAAAAATTCAAATCGGAACCCGAGAGGCAAACAAATTTTTTCCATATTGACCCCCCCTTGATTAGCTTGATTATGAAAGTAATATATCAACCTTGTTGATAATAGTTTGTGACAATGAATACAAATACCACTCATTTTAGATAATTACTCATTTGCACATAAAGCAGAGAAAAGAAATTTTAAGTACGGGATCGATATATTAAAACGTATTAATTAATCCGATTTACTTCGACTTTAAGCTTGGTTAAGTTCAAGTTTGAGCTTAATAGAAAGGCGATCGCATGACAAATTTACTTCAATATTATCGGATGGCAATACCTTTATACATATAGCCGCCAACTTTGGGTAATCCCTTTACATAAAATGTTTCTACTTCAACATTCATGAACTGATTTTGCACTAATTGTTGAATATTACGGTTGAGATGACAGCCATCTGCGATAATTTTTTGAAATGGAGTTAGTCGATTCTGCCAGTTTTGAATATTGGGCTCATTACTTAAGCCGTGCTCAATAAAGATAAACTTACCTCCAATTTTAAGCACTCTATAAATTTCAGATAATGCCCGATCAACTCTAGCAATACTGCATAGTGTCCAAGTACTAACTACACAATCATAGGTTTGATCGGGCATTGGTAAAGATTCGCCATTAAGAACCTGATGCTCAACTTCTATGGAAGATTCTTGAATTCGGCGTTCTGATATATCATTCATGCCCGCATTGGCATCAATTGTAGTAATTTGGGCAACATGATTTGGATAAAATGCAAGATTTAATCCAGTCCCAAAACCAATTTCCAAGATTTTGCCATAGGCATTATGTAAAACTTCTTGTCGATATTGAGCTAGATCTGGACTGGACATACTCCAATCTAATAAACGTGGCAAAATTTTCTGCGCATAGAATCCCATAATCTTTGTTAGCCTATTTTATTAAATTCAATGGTAATTTACTTAAACTTTGGACTTGATTGAGCATAAGCTTGAACCTGCTTTCTGTCTCACATTTTACGATACCCGTCTCACCATTAGCCGTTTGTCGAATCGTTATCAAACATCTCTTCAAATTGCTTTTTTAACGAATGTTTATTTTGACTCATGATTTTTTATTAATTATTCACATCTATTAACTCAATTTTTCTAATCAATAGTCAGAAATGTTTGAATAATTTCATGACATTACTATGAGATGGTTATGACATAACTGTGACTATTCATAAATATAGAAACTTGCTCTTAATTTAGAACAAATGTTCAGTAGCAAATAATACCTCAACCAAGTGTGTATTTATACTCTGCCTTCAACAAATCAAGGATGAAATGAGATTCGTAACTGATTATGCCTGGAGTTTGTTGGAGCTTCTTGAAGAAAGCCATTAACTCTGCGTGTGCGCCGAAAAATACATCAATCATGAGATTGAAACGCCCTGTGATTACAGCCACATAGCGAACTTCTTCCATCCGAAGAAAATCGTCTGCAATGGATCTAATCTGGCTATTATCAACCACTATTGAAATAATGAGAATGTTTGGTTTTCCCAACTTTTCAGGATTCGGCCATGCCAAAATTTTTACTGTTTCTGATTGAATTAAGCGTTGAACTCGGTAACGAGTTGTTGTCTCAGGCATCGATAACCGCTTAGCCATTTCAGACACATTCATACGCCCATCGCTACGTAATAAGTCAATGATTTGTCGATCAATCTGATCTAATTCAATGATGGTGTTGGAGGAGTCGATTGAGGTCATAGTAG
>JBBRVV010000082.1:0-7609 GCA_038246525.1 Pseudanabaenales cyanobacterium | reverse complement strand
GGGGCTAACCATGTTGGGTAAATAAGCTGAGGCAGATAAGGCAGGCAATTGCGGCGAAACTTTGTTTTGCTGAACAATTTTATTACTGCGATCCATTTGTAATAAAGGAAGAGAATCAATGTTAGCGGCAGCAATTTTTGTTGGTAACTGCTCTTTTACCTGACTTTTTAGCTCTGCCTGTTGCATTTCCGCCGAACTGATACTGGCTTCAGCTTCAGGAATTGAGGGCAACTCCATTGGCTTACCATTAAGTTGATTTTGCTCCAAAACCTGTGCATCAATTGGTTTGGGCAGGGTAGCGACCAAGATTTTGGTTGGAGTTATGATCACAGATTGACTTGAAGATTGAGAAGGATTTAAATCTGAGGAAGATTTAGCTTCGATTTGATTCTCTTGATTCTGAATATCTTGATTTTGAATATCTTTATTCTGATTCTCTTTGAGATCATTAGAAGAATTTTCAGCAGGCAAGTCATTGAGGCTTGGCAGAGATACTGGTAAAACAGAAGGTAGCTTGGCAACGGGAGCTTCGTCGCTGGTTGAGGGTAATTGCTCAATCAAATTTAGAGAACCTAAATTATTAGTTAGATTACTAGGAATAACTTTAGCTACTTTCTCAACCTTTTCCGCTGAAAAATTGTTGCTGAAGTTCTGAGTAGAACCTGGAAAATTATTTGAATCAGTAGAAGGGATAGTGCGTAAATTCTTAGAACTTCTATTCTCTCGTCTGGTTTCTGAAGTTGGACGTTCAGAGACTTTGCGATTATGATCTAAAGTTGCTAGCGATCGCTCTGAAGCTTGGGGCAGATTAGCAGGAGCTACAATTTGCAATAATGGTAATGTTGAAGCGAATTTCACGCTGCGATTATCAAACTTCTGAATTAGATTTGCCGCGATTTCTTTACGCACTTTAACAGGTCTGGTAGTGACAAAGTTCGATCTCGATTTAGAAATTAACTTCGATCTCGATGAGATAGACGATGAAGAAGTTGGAATCCGAATGGATTGACCAGCAATTAACAAATTAGGATTTTTAATCTTGTTCAACCTAACTAGGGTTCTTTGGGATACTCGACTGCGCTTAGAAATCGCTTCCAAGGTATCACCTAACGCCACCCTGTAGGTCTTGACCTTTGGCTGCTTGGAAATTTGACGGGCTAAGGAATTACGCCGACTTTGACGCTCTCTACGGAAAGCGATCGGTACAATTTTGCCAGATTCTTGGGTTTCGTTCTCCACCGCGATCGCTTCAGGCATTGTCTTTGTGGCTTTAGACAATTGGCGATATTGATTAGCTACTGCTTCGATAGATGCGCCAGATTTCAGCTTTGTGACAATCTGATCTAACAATTGACGATCTACTTCACTTTTGTTTGAAGTGTTAGTATTTGAAATATTGGTCTGGGCATCAGCCTGGGCATTAACCTGGATAGTGGAATCAACCTCGGCAACTTCCAGATAATCAGAGCTTTGGGTCTTGACAGTTTCAGCTAAATCTAGCTTTGCGTTAGTAACTTTCTTACTAGGAATAAAGCTAGTGTTCAAGGGATCTAGAATTACTCTATCATTCCCTTCTGAGATAGCTGCTTCATTTACAGCAAGATTACTGACAACAAAGTTGGTTGAAAAGGCTGGATTAGACTTGATTAAAGTAGTTTGATTGGAAATCCGATCTAAAACCTGAGAAGACTGATCGGAATTAGGAAGAGGAGACGCATTAGCTGGTTGCTCGTCCTGTTGATTTAGCAATATGCCGACTGAGCCAATGGAGAGAGCGAATCCAAACAATGCTACTGAACTGCGAACTTTCTGAAAAGTTTTATTCTGTTCAACCGTTTGGGAAGAAATATTAAACAGAGAATTTTCTACTTTTCTTAAAGGGTTATTTTTCAAAAGTCAGCCTCCTGCCACTCGTAAATCTGGTTGGGTTATTGGTTACTTAATCTGTATTTATCAATACTTATCAAACTTTTTCCTACTCTTGATAGAGGTAAGAATAAAAAAGATATACTAAATTCCTCGCACCGTATCAATCTACAGGCATATTTTTTGGCTACAAGTTCATGGTGAACATAAAGAAATCTCGTCCTGTGCATTAGGCTAGGCGCTTAAATCAAACGCATAAATATACCTTTACTGTCAACACCCCTTAATCCAAGATATTTCTATGAAATCTGGGAAGTTTTTGTTTCCTACTTTGGCAAGCTAGGGGTGGGGATCGCTAATCTCTATATATTTTTCTGGGCACTAACCTCACTATTTATCAGCATTAGGCTTTGCCTATTTATCTTTGATTTATTTAGCTAAATCGCCAAAATCAGGGGGGATAAACTAACTAACTGAAACAAAGAAAAATACTTATGCTTACTCTAGCTTCAATTTACGCTTAAATGCTCCAATTTACTCTAATTATCGAGCGCCAAGGGAAGCCAAAATTTCTTTTAGCCAAATCGAAAATTTTTCTCAGATCTTTCTAGAATCGCGATCGCAGCCCTATGGTTTGCATAAATTTTCAGCAACGACTCTATTAACTAAATCTTGTTTTTTGCTTCTACAGTTTATAGCGGTCAAATAAATTGCAATAGAATCTTCTCACTTAGAGCTAATTCCCTAGCATAGACTGTGATTTTTTTCCTCTTAATCTAGTTTTCAGTAGTATCAGCCAAAAAAAAGGGGCAATTGCCCCAAAATTATTTCGAGTAAGTTAAAGCTAGTTTTCCGCTAGAGCCATGTGGTGCATGGCTTTGGCAAGTTCTGCTGCAACTTCAGGGCGCGAAAATTCAGGTGGTGGGCATTCGCCGCGGCGTAACATTTCCCTAACTTTGGTACCTGAGAGGTGAATCCTTTCATTTTCATGGCTAGGGCTAGTTTTCTCGGTTGCCATTCCCAGGGTACGTTTGCAGTAAAAAGCATGTTCAAACATCATCGGCGTAATGCCTAGCTCGCCTGGCTGAAATTGGGCAAAAATATGCTGAGCCTCATAGGTACCATAGTAATTTCCTACCCCAGCATGGTCGCGCCCAACAATGAAGTGAGTACAGCCATAATTTTTACGCACTAGGGCATGGAAAATAGCCTCTCTTGGCCCAGCGTAGCGCATGGCGGCGGGATTTATTGCCAAAATTACGCGATCGCTTGGATAGTAATGTTCCAACATGATTTCATAGCAGCGCATGCGCACATCTGCAGGCACGTCATCGCTCTTAGTCGCACCTACCAGAGGATGCAGGAATAGCCCGTCTACAGTTTCCATTGCACATTTTTGAATGTATTCATGGGCGCGATGAATTGGATTGCGGGTTTGGAAGCCAACAATGGTGCGCCAGCCTCTAGCTTGGAACATTTGCCGAGTAGCAGCAGGATCGATCTGATAAGTGGGAAATTGTGGATGAGAGCGGCGCTCTAATAGCCAGATCTCTCCCGCTAGGTTAATTTCTCCTTGGGCATAAATTACTTTCACGCCTGGATGCGCTTCATCTGAAGTCCGATAAACCTGATTTGCTTCCGCTTCCTGGTCATAGCTATATTTTTCTGCTAGTTCTAGAATGCCGATAAAATGTCCTTCAGGGTGATCTAAACGCACTAATGCGCCAATTTTGAGGCTTTCGGCGATCGCTTGACTTACGGGCAAGGTAATTGGAATCGACCAAGGTAGACCATTTGCTAAACGCATTTGCGAAACCACCGAAAGGTAGTCTGCCTGGGTCATAAAACCCTTGAGCGGACTGAATCCACCGATCGCAATTAATTCCAAATCCGAAAGCGATCGCTCTGTCAGTTGAATGCGGGGTAGATTTTCGGCTTGGCTAAGAAAATTAGCGATTTGAGCCTCAGTCGCAAGGCGATTGATTAACTCGCCACCGTGGGCAGGAATTGAAATAAGATTTTCAGCCATATTTGACCTAAATTGACCTGAATTTTAATAGAAATAGAAAGGAAATTTTGTCCTAGTATCCTAGTATCAAGTTAGCGGTTTTAGTGCATAAATAAAGAATTAGCGATCGCTTTGGAAGCCCCAGGCAAGCCCATTCGTTCATAGCCATTCTCGACTACCAGTTGAAAATAGTCAGGATCTTGCAGCATTTGCTCAATTACGCCGCCAATTTGGCTAGGTTTGTCAATTAGCTTCACTGAAAGCCCTAATAGTTTGGCTTGATCCAGCGCAAATCCCCGAGTAAATTGTGGTCCTGTGCCAGCGATCGTAATTGCTGGTTTTCCCAAACCTACTAACTGCTCGGTAGCTGTACCCGCCATCGCTAAGCCCAAGTGGCAAAGGTGTAAACAAGCACCAAAGCCCTGGCTGACTAGATATAAGTAGGAGGAGTTGTGGCGAAACCGATTTTCTGAGATTTCTGTCCAACCTGTTTGTTGCAAAATTTGCTTTAATTTTTCTGGATCTAGATCTGGGGCGATCGCTGCCAAAAAATGCACGGGATGGGGCAAGTGTCGAGCTAAAATTTCTGCACCTTGGAGCAGGGTATCCCAGTTTTGATAAACTTCAGGCACGCGGGAGCCAGGCAAAATACTTACAATCCAGTCATCAGCTTTAATATCTAGTCCTAAATCTTGCTGATCTAGTCGATCCATCATCGGATTGCCGAGATATTGTACGCCTAATCGAAATTTTTGATTCAACCATTCGGCGGTCAAGCGATCGCGTACATAGACGTTCTTGCAACTTTTTTGAGAGATTAACCAGCGTTCCCAAGGATAAAAAACCGATCCACCCCAGGTTGGCTTGACTTCAAGCAATTTACCTAAGCGATCGCGCCAATAGTATTCAGACTTAGCAGTAGCAATAAAACTAAAGTCACAGCCCCCCACCCAAGTTGGTAACCAGGCAAGCAGCAAAGGCACAATATCGCCCACCGCCAACACCAGACGTTTTTGTGAAGTTTTTTTGACTGACCAGTCACGCACCAAGCCAATTTGCTTTCGAGTAAGTTGCAGCAGTCCGCCCCGTAAATCTCCTACCAGTTGCTTAGAATCCATCCGTACAAAGCCGCCTGAAGGCATTGCTTGCACTCCCTCTGCCAGAATTTCAATATTTGCCTTTTCATAGGCAGATCCCACACCTACCATTGGCAGCGCCTTAACTTTTGCACCCAGCTTTTCTAATTCCAGCGCAACCCGCACGGCAACTTGGTCTTCGCCATGTCCATTACTAACGCAGAGGATTTCCATTCTTTATTTTTTAATCCTGAGCTAGCCAATTGATCACGCGATCGCCTAAACGTTGATGGTTAGGATCAGTTGCCAATCGATCTGCTTCCCTAATTCCTGTAGGGCTAGTCACATTCACTTCAGTCAGAAAGCCGCCAATCACATCAATGCCGACAAAAATTAAGCCATCTTTTTGTAATACAGACGCAAGTTGAGCGCAGATTTCCTGTTCTCGTTGGGTAATTTCAATCGCGGCTACACTACCACCCGCCGCCATATTGCCGCGGAATTCGCCTTTACCAGGGATGCGATTAATCGCGCCGATCGCTTCGCCATTGAGTAAAATAATCCGCTTGTCTCCAGCTTGTGCTTCTGGCAAGTAGATTTGCGCCATTACCGGGGTTTTACCAAAATTAGTGCTGATTTCGATTAAAGAATTGAGATTACGATCGCTCGGCTGTAAAAATAAAATCCCTTCGCCGCCCTTTCCACCTAAAGGTTTAAGCACCACATTCCCTTTTTCTGCCACAAAATCCTTTAATACCTGCTTATCTGCCGACACAATGGTTTCAGGAATTGCTTGGGTGAATTGCAACGCATACATTTTCTCATTGGCATTGCGAATCCCTTGGGGGCTATTGACTACTCTGGTATGGGCATAATCCAAAATATAAGTAGTGTAGAGATACTCCGTGGTCACAGGTGGATCGGGGCGGATCCAAACTGCATCCATTTCTGCCAGGGAAATCATTCGAGCAGGTTGAGTTTCATACCAAGCAGACTGGGCTTGCCACTTACCATTTACTAACTCAACTTTATGAACTTGCGCAGGTTGTAGCCTACCCCAAGCCTGCCCACCAATTACACTCAGGTGATGCATTTGACCGATCCACACTTCATGCCCCAGACTACAGGCTGATTCCATGATTGCCACGCTAGTATCGTGGGTTGGATCAAGTTGAGCGATCGCGTCGATGATAAAAGCTAGTTTCATGCGCAGAAGATAGTTTTGCTTGGGCTATCATAGCGCTCTTAGGAGCATTCTTAGGTAACGGCAAAAGTCGGAATTTACAATTAATTGCCTCAGAAGTGAGATTTAGTTTTATATTTTTGCCTACTTTTGCACTCAATTCTGTCAAGTATCTTAAGTTTTTATGCAAACTACCTCTGCAAATCCTGGTACTAATTCTGGCAATGCTCCTAGTCAGCAGCCATCACTACAACCGCCCTATCAACCCCCATACCAACCCCCATACCAACCCTCAGTACCAATTACGGTTTATCGTCAGCTTTCGGCAGAGTTACAAAATACTAAGGAGCGCCTCGCCACAGTCCAAATCGAAAATGAGGGCTTAGTTAGTCAAAATCAGGTTTTACGTCAAGAATTTACAGCGATCGCTACTGCCCATCAACAGATCCAAACTTTAGTAGCTAAATCTAGCGCTGGGGTCCAAGAAATTAGCCAACGTTCTAGTCAAAGAGTGCAAGCTTTACTAACGCCTCCAGTTTCCCAGCCCCAAATCTCTGCTCAAATTTCTGCTCAAATTTCATCATCCAAACCTGAATCTACGCGATCGCAAGTTACTCTTCCCTTTGAGGGGCCTGTAATGCCAGAAGCGCCACCAAAAAACCCTCAGAACATTTCTCAGCCAAAACCTGAGCCGACCAAATCTCCCAAACTCTACACTGAAGAACCTACATCGCCAATTTCTCCTGAAACCAAAAGCTTAGATAGTGGCTTGACAGGGGTTTGGTTGGCTTTAACGGTGATTTGTATTGTTTTGATTTCCTTTGGTGCGGGCTATTTGCTGATGAAACCCTTCGCTAGTCGTAGTAATTAAAGTAGGGCAAAGATTTTGAGAAGGCTACTGATTGTTCTACTATGTTCTCTTCTGTTTTTAGCTTTACCCGTAGAAGCGAAGTCACTTTCCTTTAGTCATGGCGCTTTACAGGGAAGAGATTTTGCGGGGCAGGAATTAGCTGGATCGGGTTTTGCCAATGCAAATATGGAAGGCGCAAACTTTGAGAATGCCGATTTACGCGGCGCAGTCTTTAGTGCTTCGATTCTCCGAAATGCCAACTTGCATGGCGCAAATCTTAGTGGTGGAATGCTAGATCAGGCAGATTTTGCCAATGCCGACTTAAGTGACGCGAATCTAACGGAATCGATTTTGTTACGCAGTACCTTTGATTTTGTCAATATTGATGGTGCGGATTTTAGCGAGGCAATTTTGGATGGTGCTCAGGTGAAGTGGCTCTGTGCAAAAGCTAAGGGAACGAATTCGCTCACAGGCGTAGAAACTAGAGAGTCTTTAGGTTGCGATTAGGGGTTGCGACTAGTTCGCCAACGTACCGCAGGAAGCTCTACCAAATAATAAGTTGCCACAGCAATTATGGTTGCCCAAAAGAATACTACGCCAAATCTAGTAATAAAATTTTCTAAGGG
>JBBRVV010000081.1:0-7624 GCA_038246525.1 Pseudanabaenales cyanobacterium | reverse complement strand
GAATTAAAGAATAATAATTAGTGAATCCATAGTTTTGCTAAATCCATCTTTCTAGAACTCTCTTTTTTGGCTAATCATTGTCGGAAATAATTGGATTTTATTACTGTTGTGCTGACCTATTTATCGGCAAGTGAAATCTAGGCGCTAAACAGTTGTATTCTGGATTATTACTAAACTTTTTTTGATAAACCGATAATCCTTGATGTTAAGTGTGCTGATCTGGGGTGCAGTCTTTGGCGCGTTTCTAGTTGCAATTCTGCCAAATATATCGGAAAAGCATTTAAGGCAATTGGCTTTAGCGATCGCTACGGCGCTATTATTTCTGAGCTTACCTTTGCTGTGGAAGTTCGATTTGAGCAGTCCTGCTTTGCAAATGGCGGAATCTTTGCCTTGGTTAAAAAGCTTAGGCTTAAGTTATGAATTAGCGATTGATGGGCTATCGTTACCCTTGGTCTGTTTGAATAGCTTGCTAGTTTGGATCGCGATTTTTGCCAGCAATCAAGTTGGTCGACCTCGTCTTTATTATTCTTTGATTTTATTACTAAGCGGCGGTGTCTATGGCACTTTCTTGGCACAGAATTTACTTTTATTTATTTTATTTTATGAAGTTGAACTGATTCCCCTCTATTTACTAATTGCCATTTGGGGCGGAGCAAGGAAAAGTTATGCGGCGACTAAATTTTTACTGTATACGGCGGTTTCGGGCTTTCTGTTGCTCGGTGTATTTTTGGCGATCGCTAGTTTGGTCAGTGCCAACTTAGGTATTGCTTTTAGCTTCAATTTGGCAGACTTAAGAGCAAATCAATTACCCTTGGGTTTGCAAATCTGCTTACTTTTGGGCGTAATTATCGGCTTCGGGATCAAGATTCCGCTTGTACCTTTTCATACCTGGTTGCCTGATGCCCATGTGGAAGCCTCTACGCCTGTATCGGTATTGTTGGCGGGGGTATTACTAAAATTGGGAACCTACGGGTTGTTACGTTTTGGTTTAGGACTTTTTCCCGATGCCTGGCAAGCGATCTCCCCCTGGTTAGCAAGTTGGGCAGTGGTGAGTGTAATCTATGGCTGTTCGGTAGCGATCGTCCAAACTGATATGAAAAAAATGGTGGCGTATAGCTCGATTGGGCACATGGGCTACATTCTGTTGGCAATGGCAGCAGCAACTCCTTTATCATTATTGGGGGCGGTGATGCAAATGGTCAGTCATGGCTTGATTTCGGGGCTACTTTTTCTGCTGGTCGGCATTGTTTATCAAAAAACTGGCACTCGCGACCTAAATCGGCTCCAAGGCTTACTCAATCCTGAGCGAGGTTTACCAATCACTGGTAGTTTAATGATTTTTGCAGCTATGGCAAGTGCAGGAATTCCAGGCTTAGCGGGATTTATGGCGGAGTTTATGATCTTTCGCGGTAGTTTTGAAGTATTTCCCTGGCAAACGCTATTCTGTATGCTGGGTACGGTTTTGACTGCGGTTTATTTTTTGATTTTGCTAGATCGGGTGTATTTTGGACGGCTAGCGATCGCTGATCAAGCAGATATTTCTATTCCCCAAAGCACTTTGCGAGATTTAGTGCCGCCCTTGAGCCTAGCCTTTTTAATCTTAGTTTTGGGCTTACAACCTGGCTGGTTAATTCAGCTAATTCAAGCATCTACCAACTTTTCATTAAATTTTGCGGCTGCTTAAATCTCTTTCTTAAATCTCTTTAAATAAGATTGGCTGATCTTGACAATAAATCTTTACAATATAGGCATGAAGTTTTAAATCATCCTTTAAAACCATAGAAAATTTTCATAGGAGCATTATGACTGGATTTATTCGCGGCTTGTTTGGCAAAAAGAAAGAAGCAGAAAATGTAATTAAGAAAGATTCACCCCGTGAGTTTTTTCTGGATGCGGATAATGCCAAAACCTATGGTGACATCGACTATATGCGCACTTCCAAATCCGTGCGTAAAACCTATCCCCGGGGCGATCGCGAAGTAATAGAATCAATTTCGGCAATGGAAAAGCGAGACGTTACTGAGCAGCTAGCAGAACCCAAAAAGGTCACCAAAACCGAATCAACTTCAATGGCTAAAAAAGCTGAAATTACCCCTGATCGTAAATCATCAGAAGGTGGCAGTATGGATATGTTCCGTAAAATGGCAAAAGATATCAATAAAAAACCCTAAATGCAAACCTCTTCTCACCAAATTGCCCAACGTTTAGCCGATGGTGGAGCTTTATTACCTGACTCCCCAGAGAATACGGTAGAAGTTGTGGGCATTCTCAAGAGTTATGGCATTGTCTTAGCGGGCTATAATCGCAATCTCACTTTCATCGCTGAGCAACAGTTCTTGGAGCTATTTCCCTTCTTTAAATACATGAATGGGGACATTTCAGCCAAAAGCCTAAAGCGACATTGGTGGCACGATCGCTTGAACTATGAGTTTGCCGAATACTGTATGCGCTGTATGTTGTGGCATGGAGGAGGAGGGCTAGATCACTACTTAGATACGCCTGAATTTGCGGAAAATACTGAGCGTGCAATTCAAGCAAAACTGAAGGGAAATTTTCTGATATTAGCGCTCCATCGGGGTTTTCCTGATTTTTTGCCCGAACAAGTGCGGCAATTGGCATATTATTCTGCTTTGGGTTCCTTTTGGTTAATCATGTCTGAGATGTTCTTGAGCTTGAGCGATCGCTACGACCAGGCAGAAATCAAATCCATTACCGATGTGGTGGAACACATTAAGTTGGCGCTGGTGGCAGCCGCAAATGCTCCGATTACCTACAGCGTAAAGATTCACAATCAGGATTTTGCGATTATGCCTGAAAGTGCAGGGCTAACTTTTTTAGTTGATATCGCCATTCCCTATATCGAAGCGGTTTTCTTCCGTTCCTTTCCCTTCCGTGGCACTGTTTCCTATAATGCTCAACAGCAGGCAATCTCGCGTGATATCGATCAATTCGATTATGGCGCACTTTATGCAGATCCTTTGCCTATCGGTGGGGCAGGTATTCCTCCCACTTTATTAATGCAGGATATGCGACATTATTTGCCCAAATATATGTATCCAATCTATGCCAAACGTAGTCAGCGAGGAGAGCGAGATTTGCGCGGACAGATTTGTGTTTCGTTCCAAAAGTCGATGTTTTGCGTTACCACTGCGGCAATTTTTGGACTTGCGCCTCAACCGCTAAATAGTGATGATCCAACTGCAAAAGCGGAGAATTTAAGCTATTTTCAAGGATGGTGCGATCGCTTAGAAACTTCACGTTTACCGAATGTGCAATAAAGTATCAAGTTTAAGAATAGAATTTTAGCGTTTACGAATCGGAATTTGAATTTCACGCCGCTTCAAGCCAGAGGGAGTATTCGGAGAATCATAGAGAAATTCTCTTGGTTCCCCAGCAACTTCATATTCTGGATGTGCAGTTAACCATTGTTTTAATTTAGTTACGTTCTCTTGATAACTGGCATAGCCGTATGCTCCCTGTAATCCTAAACTCACCACTAGCATGGGTGGATGATCTTCAACTTGAATGTCTTGAGCCACTGTTTGCGGATTAATTTCGCTATTGCCATACAAAAAAGAAACTTTCACTGTCCCAGTTTGAATCGGTTGATCAATCGAGTCAATTGGATAACGAGCTTCTACGGGTGCAGTCATTGCAATATTATTGCTACTAATATGCTGAAATAGTGGATTAAAAGAATAACTGGTGGCATCACGCAGATTGCCCTCATGGGTGTATGTACCTGAGCGGTAGGCAGGATACTGCTTAATTTCAATTTGATTATGGGCAGTTGGGGCTGGGAATCCGATCGGTAAGGGGGCAGACATGGCTTCTTGAGTATTTTTTTGAATTGTAATCAATGCTATGAACAAAGCGATCGCCGTAGACAACAAAATTCTCAAAAGTGAATATTCCAATAGTAGATCAAGGATCTGATTATATAGTTGGCACTTTAACTTGTGATCAGAACTCTGCCCTAAGCCCATTCATTTTTCTGGGTCATGTCAAAAAGGTTTTGAGAACTTATCTCTGATCTAATTATTTTCTGACAGAATTAAGGCTGCAAGAAATCGGAAATTTTGAGAAATATGCGAATTTTTATCAGCACGGGTGAAGTCTCTGGGGATTGGCATGGGGCGATCTTAATTGAAGCATTACAAACAGAGGCGCGATCGCGTGGCATAGAGTTAGAAATCCTGGCCTTGGGCGGCGATCGGATGGAAAAAGCAGGGGCAACGCTCTTGGGCAATACTTTGGGAATTGGCTCGATTGGTTTAACTGAAGCCCTGCCATTTATTTTGCCTACCTTGCAAATACAGCGCCGTGCTAAACAATATTTACGTCAGAATCCGCCTGACTTAGTGATTTTGATTGACTATGTAGGTCCAAATACCAGTATTGGTATGTTCGCTAAAAAATACCTAAAAGCACCTGTAATCTATTACATCGCTCCCCAAGAATGGGTCTGGTCAATTAATCGCCAAAATACCAATGCGATCGCTAGTTTTACTGATCGAATTTTGGCAATTTTTCCCGAAGAAGCTAAATATTACGGACGCTATAGCAATAATGTGACTTGGGTGGGGCATCCCCTAGTAGCACTGATGGATCGAGTACCCGACCGAGAAACTGCCAGGAAAACCTTGGGCATAGGCGCAGAAGAAAAAATAATTGTGTTGCTACCCGCCTCGCGATCGCAGGAAATCAAATTTCTCTTACCGATCATGCTAGAAACCGCCGCGATCATCCATGCCCAAATCCCAGAGGTAA
Source organism: Pseudanabaenales cyanobacterium (assembly GCA_038246525.1). Taxonomy (GTDB): domain Bacteria; phylum Cyanobacteriota; class Cyanobacteriia; order Pseudanabaenales; family Pseudanabaenaceae; genus JANRLH01. The sequence continues at coordinate 2,854 of JBBRVV010000081.1, read as the reverse complement.
AATTTTGGTTGCCTTTATCCTTGGAACGCTACCGTGCCCAAATCATGCCCTACCTAGAAAAAGCTAACTTACCAATTACTCTAGTATCTGAACATCCTTCACAGCTAGTGATTCGTGCCGCCGACCTTGTGCTTTCCAAATCAGGCACCGTAAATCTTGAAACAGCCTTGCTAAATGTGCCCCAAGTGGTAATCTATCGGCTGAGTAAAGTCACTGCCTGGCTTGCCCGTAAGGTTTTACGCTTTTCAATTCCATTTATGTCGCCGCCAAATCTAGTCGAGATGAAAGCGATCGTACCAGAATTTTTGCAAGAGGCCGCAGAGCCCGAAAAAATTGCGCCCGTTTGCTTAGAATTACTGCAAAATTCCCAAACAAGATCAAAAATGCTGAAGGACTATCAAGATATGCGGTTGGCCCTAGGCGATGATCTGGCAATTGAGCGAGTATGCGATCAGATTTTGACGATCCTCAAGTCTTAATTAGAATTAAACTACCCATAGGCGTAGTCTCAGATTGATTTGTTATAGTAAAGAATAATTTATTTATGTTCATGGAGTTTTGCAACCAACAAAATAAGATTGCATAAAAATCCTAAAACATCGGTGATCTAACTAAATGTAAGGAGAGAGATGACCTACGCACAAATCTACGGTAGACCTTACACCTCAAACAATGCTCAGCTTGAGGCTCAAGTTAAAAACTCTCTCAATCCACTTAATCAATCGGTGGTAGTTTTTTCCCAAAACTATTTACCAGTGGGCAAGGTGAATATCAGACGGGCGATCGCTTTATTGATCACAGATAGGGCGGAACCACTTAACTTATTTAGTGATCTAACTTGGCAGGTGCGATCGCCCAGATTAATTTTGCAAGTGCCTGAACATATTCGCCTAGTATTTGGCAAGTCAGAGCGCCATTGGAAGGTGCCACCTGTAACCCGCAGGGAAGTATTGAAACGCGATCGTCAATCCTGTCAATATTGCAGCAGCATGAAAAATCTCACTTTGGATCATGTAATGCCTCGCTCTAGGGGTGGGCTGCATACCTGGGAAAATGTGGTGGCTGCCTGTGCATCCTGTAATTTGCGTAAAGGTTGTCGCACGCCCCAAGAAGCAAATATGCCCCTATTAGCTAAAGCTAAAGCTCCTACCCATCCTACGGTTGCCTTTGCCGAAAGATTCTGGCGAGAGCATCCCTAATCTGATCCATAGCTCGATATTTTGGAAGTAGTTAAGTGTGTGTAAACTAAAAATGATCATGATTAGGGTTGCAGAGTGCAGTGCCGTAATTGAATTTTAGTTCGTTTCATTTTTCAACTTTTTTAAATTCACTTTGTCATATTTATATATAATTCATGGTTTCTCAAGTTAATTCTCAATTAAATCATCTTGACCCTAGCGGCGATGCCAAAATGGTAGATCTGTCAGAAAAGCCACTTACTACGAGGTGCGCGATCGCTGCCTGTGAAATCGCCATGTCTACTCAAACTCTAGATGCAATTCAATCAGGAAATAGCCCTAAGGGCAATGTTTTAGGCACTGCCCGCCTAGCAGGAATTATGGCTGCAAAACAGACTTCCCAACTGATTCCCTTATGTCATCCTTTACCACTAACTGCGATTGATGTGCGTATTACCTTAGATGAAAATATTCCTGGCTATCAAATCCAAGCTGAAGTCAAAACCACTGCGGCTACTGGGGTAGAAATGGAAGCTCTCACTGCCGCCTCTATAGCTGCGCTTACTATTTATGACATGGCTAAAGCAATAGAAAAGACCATGGTAATTTCTAATTTGCGCTTAATTTTCAAGAGTGGTGGCAAATCTGGTGACTTTTGCGAACTAAATCACAGTTAGTTACCATTCTCTTCCCTTCACTTGTCGGTAAAGCGAAGCATCTACTTCTGCTGAACTATTAGAGTTGATGGTTGCTAACTCTCTAGAAGTATTCTTAGAAATATCAATCAAATTATTTGGCACTGAATTATTTAGTATAAGAGATTCAGGATTGCGGCGAAGCACAGACTCTCTAATCGCACGCGCGATCGCCCTTTGCACCAATTGCGAAAGTACACCCCAACCGACTTCACGCGCTTCTGGTTTGACTAGGATCTTTCCTGCCAAAGGAATAATTTCAGAAACTGGCATGGAGACATCTTGACCCAAAGCTGCCCAAATTGTGGTTACTTGTTCCAAACGAGTAGGAATTTGATTTCCATTCTCGGATTCTAGGTTTTGAGGTACTTGGCTTGAAGCGAGAGCAGGAAAATTCTTTACGGCATATTCTTCAATCAAATTCACAAACTCATTAGTCAAGCGATCGCGAATATAGTCACCCCGTTCAGAAAGCAGGAAATCTGAAACCTTATCTAGAGTGTTGGTTAAATCATAACCCTGATTAGATTTGGCGTTGCGTAAAAGATTCTCAAACCTTTGCCAACGGAAGTCACCATCACGGAATAGTAATTCTTTTAAAGCGACGCGAAGTTCTGGTGAAGAATCAACCAATAGACGATTCGCCACATAGGGATATGCCACACTCAAAACCTTAAAGTTCCGATCTACTGACAGCGCAATTCCTTCCAAGGTGACTAGAGAACGAATAATCAGAGCATAATAGGCAGGCACTTGGAACGGATAGTCATACATTACCTGAGAAAGCTGGTCAGTCAATTCTTTAAAGTCCAGATCTGCCATATTCGTATTTAAAGAACTGCCAAAAACTCGCGCTAAGGCTGGAGTAATTCCTTCTAAATCTGTACCAGCCTTCAAAAAACCTAAACGCACATAATCTTCTGAAAGGGCTTCAAAATCTCGATTAACTAGATGAATAATCGCTTCAATCAAACCAAAACG
>JBBRVV010000080.1:0-7824 GCA_038246525.1 Pseudanabaenales cyanobacterium | reverse complement strand
GGTGAAAGTAGGAACTTGCGACCATTCTAAATACTTTTCTTCTAGGATCTGGCTAAGTTTGTGTAAGGCTCTAGCGGGTTTGGCGAGCACAGTTTCTGGTAAAGGAGTGAGATCGCGGCTTGGTTCAGAGTTGCGGGTACGATTGCGTTCATTGGTAATAATGTTACGAATTGACCAATAGACCACATTTTCTAAAGAACAGCCCATCTCTTCTTGAATGCGCTTTTGTAGATGTTGCCAGCCAGTTAAGCTAGTTACATACATGGGTGGCACGCGATTAAGGCTATAGGTCACTACATCCGAGAGCGACACCAAGCGGCGATCAGAATCTGGCAAAGCGGCTAACTGCTTAGTTGCTTCTTGGATGACAGCCGACTCAATTACATTTACAACACTTTCCATAGCTAATTCGCATCTCAACTTAGTCACATTCTAGACCGCCACCTAGATTTTTGCAGTGAGATAATGTGGGAGAATGTGGGAAGTTGCTAATTGCTAGATATGAATGCAAACGAAGCTTTGGTAATTATTGATCAACTGCTCCAAACTCAAGGCAAAAGTCTTAGTTGCGTTCAAGAAGATGTGTTTATTGCCGCATGGCAGGAAAAAACCTATCAAGAAATTGCTGATCAAATTGGCTATGACGGCGATTACATCCGTGAAATTGGCGCAGATTTATGGCAGATGCTATCAACTGCCACAGGAATTAGGGTCGGCAAGAAAAATTTGACTTCAGCCATACGCCGTTATCAGTCAGAAGTTAATTTACAAGTTGACCCAGGCTCTGCTAAGACCAAAGCGCTATCTACTCAGGCAACGCGTCAAGATTGGGGTGACGCAGAAGATGTATCGATTTTTTTTGGACGACTGACTGAGCTTTCAATTCTAGAAAAATGGATTTTGGCAGATAGAGTGCGAGCGATCGCGATCTTAGGGATGGAGGGGATTGGCAAAAGTGCCTTAGCAATTACCTTGGCAGAAGAGATTCAGACTAACTTTACTGTGATTATTTGGCGCAGAGCCACTTCTTCTTTAATAGAAACCCTTGAGGATCTCTTAAAATGTTTGGGAAGCGTTTCGATTCCTTCTTCTATTACTCAATGTCTATCTCAATTAATTGAGTATTTGCAACGCTATCGCTGTTTGATTATTCTCGATCAATTAGAAATGGGCTTAACCATCAGTCCTGAGTATGGTGAATTTATCAAGCGAATTGCAACTACTCAACATCAAAGTTGTTTAATTGTGGCAAGTAGGGTTCAACCACTAGAGTTTCTGCTATTGGAAGGCGAAAAGGTGCGATCACTCTATTTGTTAGGATTGAGTGTGATTGAAGGGAAGGAACTGTTACAGTCTAGGGGAGAATTTGTTGCTTCTGAATCTGAATGGCATAAATTAGTTCAAGCCTATGGTGGTAACCCGATGATGTTGAATGTGGTTGCTTCGGCGGCAGAGAAATTTTTTAACCGACAAATCGAACCGATTCTTAATCTATTTGATCAAGAACAATGGTTGCCAGATGGAGTGATCCAACTCTTAGACGAACATTTTCAAGCTCTTTCCGAGCCTGAGCTTCAAGTAATGAGATGGTTGAGTAAATTGGAAACTTTTCCTACTTTACCAATTAATATGCCTAAGCCGCTTCCAATCAAATCTGGCTATCAATTCTTAAAAACCCTGGAATCCTTGCAACAGCGTTGTTTAATTGAAAAGAACGATAGTGGTTGGCGAATCCCTTCAGTAATTAAAGCCTATTTGCTCAGGCAATAGCCAAACTTTCCTTAGCTATGGCTCCAAATCGAAAAACTAGAAATGAGGCTTAAGAAATGAATATTGGTTCAGATGACTGTGAATATGAAGTGAAAAGGCGAAGTCGATGCCACCTTAATTATTTGAGAGAATGCTGCCAATGTAGCCAAATTATGATCATTGCCATCGTATCTAAGCGACAGTATTGAATCAATAATTCCCGCCATTTCTCTTTTGTTTCAGGATCATTTTTGTGTTTGCCGTAGAGTAAGTCTTGATATGCCAACATTGCCTCTGTACCTTCACGAATTGCGATTTGGCGATCGCCAATTTCTAATTTAGATAAAGATTGATACGGGCTAAGAATTTCACCTTCAGCATCTTTCTCTAAGTAGGATTGTAAAAAAGAAATCTGATGTAAATAGGGATTAGTCCGCCAAATTGCTGGCAGTACATACTTCAGCGAAGTTCGCGATTTCATTTGAGGATGGAAGTAATGTTTGAGCGTTAGATCATTCATGTCTACCAAAGCAGATTTTGAGCGATCGCTAAACTTGACGATTTGGGATAACCAGGATTTTAGTTCATCATTCTCATATTTGTATTCTTGCATTTGAGAATAAATATCGCGCAATACACTATTTTCATGGGTAGCCCAAGTGAATACTGTGCCTTCAGCACCGATCGCTCGCATCAGGGCTTCAGCAAATTGGAAGTTAGGGAAATTATCTTCCAAATTTAGCCATTCACGATGAACGGGAGCACTATCTGGAGTAATGATCGAATGACAACTCCACTGAAAAGCTACTTGCTCATAGGAACGCATCCCCGCATGATAGGGAATTGCTAAACGGGAAGTCTCAAAATCAATAAAGTGTAAAGGGTATTTTACTTTTGCCATCACATTTTTTAGATGTGGCGAGAACCATTCTTTATTTTTTTGGGTGTATTCAATCTGAATCAATTGGCGATGCAGAAAAGACTGATCGGTTAGCGCTTCTAATGGCATATCATAGAGACTAACTTTCCCCTGATTAATTAATTGATTCACCAATGGAGTCGCATTTCCACCGACTCGACCCATTTGATAGAGATCCAGAATATGCGGTTCTACGCTTGCCAGTTTTCCCCAGCATTCTTTAAATCCATCCCTTGAATCTCGATTATTTGAATGATATTCACAATTCTTACAGCTTTTGCTAATCGGCACTGGAATTTTAGTAATGGATTCCTGGGAAATAGAGTTGAGAAATACCTGAGCTTCTGCTTGAACTTGTGGTAACACTTCCTCTACCTCTGATTTTAGAGATACTAAGGTGAGAATATGATCTTGTCGTAGTTCCGCCAAATCCCCCGTAAAATCCACTTTTATTTGACTAAATTTGGAGTTAAGCGATTGGGCAGAAATCTCTCTTAGTTCAAAATAAGAGGCCAGGCGATCAATCTGAGTAGATTTAGCAATATCTGGTAGCAGAAGATGGGGAAAGATCTCTGCTTTTTCGGCATCTCCGTTCTCTTCTCTTAACATCTCTGCCAATATCCAGGTTTGATAAGCCAAGTCTTCGATATAGGGTCGCCAAATACTATTTACTTTCCCTTCTCGTTTACCGCGAAAAATATTAATTCCCCGCTCTTGAATTTGCCGCTCATTTTCGATGCTATTAAATTGTTTAGACTTGACTTCAATTAGTTGAATTTGATTGCCTTGTTTGACCAGAATATCCACCCGCACAAGTTTGCGATCGCTATAAATTACTGGTTCAAATAGCGTAATATTTTTTTGCTTAAGTAGGATTTTGGTTTGAGCGATCGCTTTCTCAACTGAATCATATACGCCAACTTCTACTCCCTCAGGATAGAGCAGTCTAGCCATTTTGCCTAAAATAAATCCTCCCTCAGAGAGAGACTTCATGTAGGGAGTCATTTGAGAATTTGTGGGATAGCCTAGCTTTTTGTAATAGAGCTTAGTAGCACAGGAGCGTGCCACCTTAAAATCTGACTTGGTGAGATAATTCATTTGCTAAACTGTGCCAAAATTGCTTCAGCACATTGTTTGCCTGAGAGAGTTGCACCTTCCATACTGTCAATGTAATCCTGCTTGGTGTAGCTTCCTGCTAAGAAGAAATTAGAAATCGGAGTTTTCTGATCTGGACGATAAACATCTTTGCCAGGCGCTTCGCGATAGAGGGACTGAGCTAGTTTCACTACATTTGACCAAATCATTTTACCTTCTTTCGCAGTCGGGCAGATCTCTTCTACTTGTTTGAGCGTGTGCTGCACAATTTCACTATTAGACATCGGAATGAAGCGATCTCCAGGCGTTAAAACTAACTGCAAGAGAGATCCTTCACCTTCTTTGCGATAATCTGTAGGGCTAGTAATTGCCAAATCCGCATAGGTTGAGAAGTCTTTGCCGACGGCATAGAGCAAATTATCTAAGTCGGTGACAAAGCGATCAAAGCGTAACTGCACCGTTACTACGGGCACTGCTTCTAATTTATAGATTTGCTCAAATTCTTGCCAAACTCGCCATTTAGCAGGAATTAAACGCTGGGTACCAGGCACTTCTGCGGCACAGACATAGGCATCGGCAGTAATGATCTCTTCTCCATCTTCTTTGCCTATTAATAAACCAGTGACTTGAGTCTCTTCTCCTTCGCCCGAAAAAAGAATTTCCCTTACTCCCCGCCGTAAATGGATTTTCCCGCCCCTAGCTTGAATGTAATCGACAATTGGTTTGTGCAGGAATTGATCGGGCGAACCTTCCAACATTCGTAAAATGGAAGCTTCGGTCTTGGTAGCAAAGAAGAGAAAGATCGTCAGCATACAGCGAGCGGAAATATTTTCGCAGTCAATGAAGCCTAAGCCATAGGCAATCACGTCCCACATATTGTCAATGCTATATTGCGAACCACCGTGGGAACGGAACCAATTAGCGAAACTAATATCGTCTAACTTGCGAATCTCCACCATTGCGCCTTCAAAATCCACTAAACCACGAATCAGAGGACTAGTCCCGATCGCTAAGGCATTACGCAGTTTATCCATGATTGGCAGTTGAGTAGTGGTAATGAAAGCCTTCAAACCATGAAAAGGCGCTCCGCCAAAGTTGCGAAAATCTAACTCTCCTGTCTTCCCTTCCGCATTTACAAATACATGGGTATGATCTTTTAGGAGTAAATTGGAGAAAGCACCCACTTTTTCCATTAATTCAAACAGGTTGTAGTAGCAGCCAAAGAAAACGTGCAAACCCATTTCAATATGGTTGCCATCTTGGTCTACCCAACTGCCCACCTTGCCGCCCACAAAGGGACGAGATTCAAAAATTTCTACCTCATGTCCCTGCTCACACAAGCCCACCGCCGTTCTCAGCCCTGCCAAACCCGCACCAATGATTGCAACTCGCATTATTTCCTAATTTTATTCCTGGATTTTCCCCTATTTTATTAGATCTTTCCTTAGAAGTGTTAAGTTTTACAGCACATAGATTTTGGCAATCTGAGAACCTGGCACAAAATTTAAAGTGATTTTCTTTCCAGTCAGTCAAGAGCCTTCAATTATACTTTCGCATAATTACGAATATGCTGCCAGTATCGGCATACCAGTTGAAATTCTTTAACCTAAATAACTTGACAAATAAGTTAAAAACATTCACCAATAGCTTAAATCCGTATCTTTGAAGGCGATCACTAATAAACGGAATGTCGGCATACTGACCTGATTTGTTGATGCTTTCAATGTACAACCCGTGTTTCTGTGCCAAATGTTTTAAAGTTCGAGGTGAAAAATAATAGAGATGTTCAATAGGTTTAAATTGAAACCAGCGATCGCCAAAAACTTTACTTTGGAAGCTATCGATATTAGGCGTAGCAAGCACAAGAATGCCATTGGCGGAAAGCATATCTGCAAGCTTGGCAAAATCTGCCTGAAGTTCAGGTAAATGTTCAATTACATCAAACATTGTAATCAAATCATATTGATCGGATGGGACAAAATCCTCAAGGGGCTGATTGCTGACCTTATATCCCTGTTTTATTAAAGATTGGTACATCTTCTCTTCTAGTTCAATACCTTCTGTCTGCCAAAGATCCCGCTTTAACACATCCAAAAAATATCCCGCAGCACAACCAATATCCAAGGCTAGTCCTTTACTCTTACAAAAGGGAAGAATATCTTGATACCATTTCTCAAAAGTCTGAATTCTAAGATGAGCAATAGTTTGATAGTTATCGTAGCCATCTTTACGCCGTTGAAAATATTCGTAGCGATAGATATCAAAGATCTGCTCGTTGCAAATGCGTGGATTTACGAAGGTCATAGAACAACTGTTACAACGTACAATCGCAAAACCTTGAATGGAATATATTTTTCGATGATTGTGACTTCCGCAAATGGGACAGGGATATGCTTGAAGTTTAAGTTTAGAGAGATCTATTTTGGTCATATTTCTAGCTCTCAAATAAAGTCAGTTGTTTGACTTTCTCTTCCTTGGAAAGATTGCTGGTAAGGGTTAAAAAGAAGATGGCTGCAAGTAAGGCGGCGCGAAGTAGAATTGACAAGGAGAAAATCACTGTAGTAAAACCACCCGATTTACCTAGCCCTGGCGCTAGTCCTTTCATCTCTATAATTGCACTGGCAAAAGAAAAGGGAAATACAGTGATATTAACCAAATCGATTGCGATATAAAGTCCTAAAAATATAAGCCAGCGCTTTTTGGTTTCTTGGGCAATTATAAAGATTAGAAAGGGATAGAACCACAGATTAAATTGGGGTGAATAAATGCGATTACAAAATATGGCAGCGGTAATAATTAAAACACTTTTATATTCTAATTTTAAGTTAGTTCTTAATACGACTGCCAAAGTAATTAAAAATACCGTAATATTATTTGCCAGCCCTTCCAAAGTCATTTCGCCAAACCACAATTTGAATACGCCCAATACTGTATCCATAGAAATCCCACGATTCACATGGATAGTATAGGTTCCCAACCAATTATTAAGGCTGCCTGTTTTAGCAATACTACCAATCATAAAAGGAGCATTACAGACAATTGCGATTCCCAAAAAAATAATTAAAGATTTCCACCAGCGATCGCGATTTTTATCAACTGTAAATGCCCGTAATTCTGCCGCCAAAATAAATATGGCAGGATACCATTTTAACCAACATCCCAAAGACCATACTACTACTGCCCAGAGAGGTTTGTCCTGACGGTGCAGGATATATCCTACCAACGCAAAGGTAATCACATAGGCTTCGTAACGAAAGGGAGAAAGTACTAATCCTGTTAGAGACATCACAAAAATTCCCGTGAGCAAAAAGGCACGCTGGGGATTAATCTCTTTGAGAATTATATAAACTAATCCTGCATTCACTACATCCGCGATCGCCATAAATATGCCGTGGTTGAGCATGATGCTTTTCCAACGCCCTTCGCTTAAATCCATGAAGTTGCCCATAAACCAGTAGAGTATTCCATTTAAGGTTGGATAACCATAGTCAAAGTCAACGTAAGGAATTAGTTTTTGTCCTAACGCATCTTTCCAAAGACCTTGGGTTTTTTGCCAAAAGCCAACCCAGTACCACATATCACCAATCACATGTCCCAACCATTCGTTGTGGGGAGCTTCCAAGAAAGCATAAATGATGCTAATTGTAAAAATTTTTAGCACGAGTGCCAAGCTTACTACTTGCCATAGCCCCCGATCTTGTATTGCTTTTATCATTAGTTCTGAATCTACTTAGCCTTTTAGAATAGTTGCTTACAAAAATACCCTAAGTTTTAGATTTTGCAACATCTAAGTAGGTCTATCTAAAGTAAAGTTAAAACTTTAAGGTACAAAATGCTCTAAAACCCATTGCGGGGCTTCGCCCTGTGACCCAGTGTAATGTTGTGAACGGTGTCATACTTTAACTCCTCTCGCTTCCCAAAACCTAATATGTTCATGATTAGCTCTCTCAATTTTTGCTTGTCTTAAATTCTCATTCAGAACCGTTGAAATTTGGCTAGAAATATGACTATTGTAATTTTCACTAATACTCTGTATCGGCTGAAGAAGACTAATAACATTT
>JBBRVV010000079.1:0-7843 GCA_038246525.1 Pseudanabaenales cyanobacterium | reverse complement strand
GGGCTATCTCTCCTCATATCCCTCTTTAGAATGAAATAACCCTGGGTAAATCCTCCATTCTGGATTTCTCTTCAAGGCTTTCTAGAGAAAATCATTTGACAGAATTAATCCAGCTTTCCACAACTATGTTAATTATTGACCCAGATTCTATCCATGCTCTAGATAGTCGTACCTCTGCAGGTTATTTGACGGGAGATAAGGAAGGTAGTCATATAGATTCTCTGCGGTTAGCTAAAATCTATAAGCAGAGAGGAGAAGAACAGGTGGCTAAGAGTATTTTGTTAAGGGTTCATCGTTCTAAACCTGACATCACACCTAGGGAACCTCTTTCATTTATCAAATAGAATTATTGCTAGACTTAACATTCACTCTTCTGAGTACAGGTCAAGTTCACTAATTAGAGGGTAATAATCGAAGCTGCAAAGATTCAAATAATTAGAACCTAGTTATCTAAATTATTAAAGCTTTTATAGTTTTTCTCAGCATCATATATATGACATTCATTACTGATCCGCTCCATTAGCTGCCAGCTAAATTTAGTCTTGAATAGATGTTCGCCCCAATTTTGATCTAGAGACTTGGTGGCTTTGCGCAAATTGTAGAAAGGAATCGCAGTAGATACATGATGGGGAATATGCCAGTTAATATCATGACATAGCCATTCAATCCAAACAGGATAATCGCAATGTACTGTGCCTTTTAGTTGGTCAGTAGCAGCGTGCCATTGCTCAGGATAATGGAACGGAATTTCAGGCATAGTGTGATGCACAATTGTAAAGGTACTCATCCAGAAGTGATATACCAACCAAGGCATCAGAAAGAAATTTACCCAGCCCATAATACCGCCAAAGGCAAACATTAGCGGAAAAGCAACTAGGGCATAAGCAATTACCACTGCATCGGAGAATCTAACTTGCGATCGCTGCTTTTCAGGATAAAGATTGGCATTGAAGTGCAATACTGCCCAATGAATAATTGAGCCAACCCACCAAAGTTTGCCACGAATTGCTCGATAAACCAGACGTTCATAGGGTTGAACTGAACCATAATTCTCAGTGGTAAAAGGATACCAGGCATTATCTTCACCCAACTTATTGGTATGGGAATGGTGATGATTATGCTTCAATCTCCAGGGATGGAAAGGGAAAAGTAAAGGCATAAACATGATGTGTCCCACCAAGTCATTTAGCCAAACTCTTTTTGAGAATGAACGATGTCCACAGTCATGCCCTAAAACAAAGAAACCTGTGAGCGCAGTGCCAGTAAAAATCCAGGCAAAGGGTAATAAATACCAGGGCGCGATCGCGGTCAAGAAATATCCTAAGGCAGCCGCACATACGCTAAATGCTACACCAGACCAGGCTCTGAGTTCATTTTTCTCAAAGCACTCACGCGGTAGGGTGTTGATGATCTTGCGTAGGGTAGTATCGGCGGTGATTAGATTGGAGCTTGTTGTTTGAGCGTCTGAAATTTGAGCTTCTGAAGCTAGTGTTTCAGAGGATTGGAGTTCGGGACTAACCATTGTCATTTAGGAAAAACTCCCGATTTGGCTGAGGCGGCGACCACTAAGGGCTTGCAGTTGTTGGAATAAAAGATCGGTATCAGATTGAAGCTCAATTAATTCTGCCCGTAATACATCGTTGTAAAGATTCTGGGAAGGTGCCTTCAATCCTGGGGTATCGCTAGGTTTTTCGTCTTTGGCTTTTTCGCGAGTAACTTGATGATCTTTAGCAAGTTTGATTTGAGAATGAATCATAGACGGAGCTTGCTCTGTTAGATTTTCCATATTAAAGCTTAATTATTCACACCAGTAAAAATGCCCTAGGAGGTAAATTTATTCTACCGTTCGGACTATATCATAATACTTAACATAGCATTAGTTGCCAACTTCGTTAGCCTGATTATGGGCATTTTCACCTACTTTTAATTCGGTTGATGCTTCGGATGCTTTAGGCTGAAGCGAAGGTAGCCAGCCAATTAGTGGCAGTGGCAAAAGCGTAGAAAGATTAGTAATTAGGATCATCAGCCATAGATTATCAAAATTCGACTCGGTAATTTGCAAAAAATGAGTTAGTAATCCCCCAAGTTGATAGGAACAAAGTCCTGCTAAGTTAAAAATCGACATCAAGGAGGCAAATAAAGTTGCTTCGATCCCTGGAGGACATAGTCTGGCAGCGAGAACCAAAACTGGCATGAAAGCAATGCGTCCCGCTATGGTCAAAATGACGTTATCGCCCATACTGAACCAGCGATCATCTATACCCAATTGGCGATTGGTGTGGGTAACTAATAGTAGACTAGTAAGCCCCAGCAAAGTTGAGATCAGGGTAGTCCAAATAAATATCTGACGCATCGGCACATTTTTGAGGAAACGTTGAAACAGCCATACGCCAAATAAGCCAGCAATACTGCTAATCAGTTGCACCCTGCCCAGAAATTCTGGATTAAAGTGCAGTTCGTTGGTAGTGAAAAAGAAGAAGGCAGAATCGGCGGTGGGAGTAGCTTGCCAAAGGAAGATAAAGGCGGCGGGTAGTAAGATTTGCTTGCTAGTAAAAGCTTGGCGCAATTGGACTAACTGTTGTTGCCATTTTGGCGAAGTTTCAGCTGGGCTTTCTAAGATGGCAAAGGCAGCCAGGGTAATTAGGAGTGGGAGGGTAGCGGTGATCGCAAATACACTGTGACTTCCTAACTTCTCTAAAAGCAGCCCACCCAGGTATGCAGCCATGATCCCACCCACTGAGGTAGCAGCCCAGCTAAAGGCCTGGAGTGATCCTGCCTCAGTGGCAGATTCTTGACGGGCGCGTTGCACTACTACAGCATCGGTAATTGCATCTGAACAAGCTACAGCTAGGGAGGTGAGCGCGATCGCTACGGTTGCCATCAGCGGAGTCTTGACCCAAAATGCCATCCCTAACCAAGCCGAGGCAGAAAGTAAACTAGAAATCACTAGATAAGGACGGCGGCGATAGCCAAAGATCGGTAAACTATCGGAAACCAAGCCATAAAAAGGTTTTATTGTCCAGGGCAGCATAGCAATACCCACTAGCGAAGCGACTTCAGCTGGACTCAAGCTCAATTCATCTTTAAGAAAAAAGCTAATCGATAGCTGTGCCAAGCTCATTGCCCCTTGGACAAAGTAGATTATGGCGATCGCGATCAGCTCTCGATCTACTAGTAGGCTAGAAAGGTGTAGCCCGAAAAAGGAATTTTTTTTAACCTGCGCTTCTGCGTTGGAGTTAACTTCCAACTCACTAATCTGCTGATCGGCAGACTGTTGTGGCGCTTGGTCATTAGTAGCGGTTGTTTGGCTAATCACTATTTGTATCGATAGGTTAATTATTAAGACATATCAACGTCTAACCAATCTAGTACATTTTGTTTAAATTTGTGTGTCAGCGATCGCTATCTCAGATCATCATCTGCCCAAGTGCGTAACTGCCAAACCACCAAAATTAGCACTAAAACCATTAATACAATTGCCGCAGCAGCACCATAGCCAAAGTCAAATTGACTAAAAGCTTGCTCGTAGACGTAGTAAACCAAAATATTGGTGGTATTAAGTGGACCGCCGCCAGTTACTACAAATACTTGCTCAAATCCTTTGAATGTAAAAATTATAGTGGAAATAATCACAAAAACTGTGGTAGATTGCAGCCCAGGTAAAGTGATATACCAAAATTTAGCGATCGCATCTGCTCCATCCAACTCAGCCGCCTCATAGCGGTTTTGGGGAATAGCCTGTAAACCCGCTAAAAAAACCACTAGATTAAAGCCAATTTGCTTCCAAATACTCAGCAGAATCAGCACAGGCATGGCAAGATTGGGATCGCCTAGCCAGCTTGGCGGCGGAGTTAGTCTAAAAATCTGATTGACTAAGCCATCAGGTTGAAACAACCAGCGCCAACCTAAACCTGCTGCCACAATTGACACAATCGAGGGTAAAAAATAAAGCGATCGCAATATCCCCCGACCAACAAATTGCCGATCTAGAAGTACCGCTAAGCCAATGGGCAAGACCACGCTGGGAATTACCGTACCCACGCCGAAGTAAGCAGTATTCCATGACACCTGCCAAAAATCAGGGCTTTGGAACAAACGCAAATAATTCCTCAAGCCTACCCACCTAACTCCTGCTAGGGTTAAGTGCCCAGAAGTAAAACTAAGATAAACTAAATAAATGAGCGGAAAGATGACAAAAATGCTAAGTAAGCTCAAGGCAGGTGCCAAAAAAATCCAAGCAGCAATCGCTTGTTGATCCAGCCATTGATTTAACTGTCTAGCTAAATTTTTGTTTCCAAGCCGCCCAGAGTTTTGCATTTTTTTCTTCTACGACTCGCCCCGCAAGATTTAGGCCGATCTAAATCGCGATCCCCAATTTTAAGCCCAACATCGCATGGAAGAAGATCAAGCCCAAAATCCCACTGCCGATGTAGGCGTGTAGCTTGCGTAAACTCGGTTGATTGCCACCAAAACCAGATAAGGAGAGACTGCCATTCATCGCCAATAAAATTAAAACTAATGAACCTGTCCAAAAGTGGGGACTCTCCAGTAAAGGTTTATCCTGCATCGCCAATGAAAGTAGCCCACCTGTATAGCCCATTGCCAAAAACACAGCCATCATTGGTGCGGTCTGGCGATGATCTCCTAAACTCTTGATCGAATTTTCTGGATCACTAACCGCCAAAACCCTACCGCGCCAACCCGCATAGCCCGCGAAGCTACCCAGCACAAAAATCACAATCGACATAAAAAATGGATGTCCCCAATGAACTACCAGTGGTGGCACACCCAATTGATTAAAAAAGTCAGCGATCGGAGAGAGAGTTTGAGCCAAGTTCATAGAATTAAGTAGATATTATAAATTTGCCTAGGCACTCAGATTCCAAGCATATTACTCTTGCCTATTCGTTTTTGGCAGGTTGGGGCTTATTTTCAAAGGCTGGGGCGTATGTTTGCAATAAAGAACTTAACTGAGTCAGCATAGTGCCTTGGCTAGTTTGACCAATCGTGGAGCGATCGGGGAAGAAATCAGGATGACTCATATTGCGCTCGATCGCTTCTTTTACCTGCTGAGCAATTAGAAACTGTAGATCTGCTAAGGCTCGCTCTCTTTGATAAGCTGCACCTTGATCGGTGGTGGCATAGAGCGGTGGCAAACGATTTAAGGCATAGGCAGCAATATCGCCTAGATCCATTACTTGATTGGTAGCAGCTTCAATTTCCGCTACTTTTGCCACGGCTTCGCTGAGCACCAACTCTTCCATTACATTAATAAACTGCTTACGTGGCACTGCCACTACTTCGCCGCTTAGTAATGCTCCCATCAGCCGATCTAGCGCCATATACTCTTCTACGGATAGGTCAAAGGCGCTGTCGCAAATTCGACCGACTTCAGCTTCCATAGCTGGGGTAAGATAGCCGTCGTTTAGGGCTTGCTCTACTACAAATTCAATCGTGCTTTTCTTTTCCACAGACGTTCCGGTAACTTTGTAACTAACTTACTGTTTGCTTACAACTAACTATTTGAGTGACTCTATCAAATTTAGCCAGTTTATGAAAAACCTTATGACTAACCCAGCATACCTAACCTAAGCCATTAAAACTGAAATATTGCTGAAATATCTAAGATAAAAGGAGTAATGCTCAAATTAAGGCACATCTACGGGAATGATTGTATATTCTGGCAAAGTGATTTGATATATGCGATCGCGGCTAAGCAAAACCACCAACTTGGCTGAACTCTGCGGCTCAATTCTAAGATCGTACCAAGGTAAAGCGACCTCTAGGCATTGGTCAAGCGCCATAGTGGCATTTGTAACCAAATTCTGCCAATCCTGTCCAGCGATCGCTTGTTTTAAGACTATATGCGCTTGGGCTAAATCTATAGCTAAATGATGGTGAAATAGATAATCTAGGGGCGAAGTTTGGGGTAGACCTTGTAAAAAAATCGGACTGTTGTAATGCGCCTTTTCAGGGTAAAACCAAAATAAATGAAGAGTAGGCATTTGGGCTGGGGGCAACTTTAACAACGCTTCACTAAAATCTAAGCGTAAATAAAAATTAAAGTGATCAAGCCCATACCACAGTCTGCGGACGATCAAGCTTTGGTGCATAGTCCCCCTAGCCGCGCTAATATCCATGCAGCCCGCCCCTTGCCAATCTTGCTTATCTAGTCTGCCATTGATTAGCGGATGAATTAAATTCTGAGGATGCGCGCTTGGGTGTAGATCATGGGGTTCGAGTGGATAAAGTAAAGACTGGGGTACGGGTTCATTTAACGCTCGATATAGCCCTTGGAGATGCTCCCGAAATAGCTGATCAAAAATCTGATCATGGTCTGAGCTATGTCCCTCGCCAAACCACCAGAACCAGTCAGAACCCTCAGCCGCAAATAGATGCTCCCACACCTCTGGGTTATTATCTTGGGTTGCCTCAGGATGATTTGCCAGAACTTGACGTGCCTCTGCCAACAGTTCCCATGCCCGATTTTTGACGGGATCGCCAATCCAAGTAGTAAAATTGGCATCAATCCAAGAACCACTGTGCAATTGATGGGGCGGAATTTTATCCTGGGGCGGAAATTCGCTGATAAATTCGGAAACGGTGACTAGCTTTAGCCAGTCCTGATTCGCCATAGAACTATATAAGGTTTCTAAAAAATCTTTGCCGTCATTGGCATAGTATTCCCAGCAATTTTCCCCATCTAGGGCAATCGTTACTAACCAAGGGCGATCGCTACCCTGAGCCTGTTCAGTTTGCCAAGTATTATGAATATTCTTTAAGTAAGCCAGTAGGTGATCAGTAGCCCCCTTGGCAGACATGGAGCTATAGCTAAAACCGATCAAATCGGATAGTCGGTGATCGCGGAAGACAATTGCCAAATCACCATTCATCGTCTCTAGGCGGTAGGGCTGATACAACAATTCTGGCTGAGAAATATTGCCATACTCATCACGGCGGAAGTACTGCCCCAGTGACCAACCCAGTACCGCCTCATCAGAAATCAACCACTGAAAACCATAGCGACTGACATAGGGCAAAATGGCGGGGCTAACCGATTGTTCAGAGGGCCAGAGTCCGCGTGGCTCGGTACCGAAGTGATCACGATAGATCTGTTTTGCCTTTTCTAAATGTAGAGAAATATCATTTTCCCAGCGAAAGCGTAACCCTGGCAGTAACATCTGCGGTACTGCCACTCTTCCCACTTGGGAGTCGGCAAGTAAAGGCAGAATGGGATGGGTATAGGGCGTGGTAGTTAGCTCAATCTGCCCCTGCTCCTGCATTGCTCGATGGGTGGGCATGATCCGCGATAAAATTTCGCGCTGCTTAGAATAAATTAGTTGGCGATCGCTGAGATTAAAGCCCTGTCCTCGCTCAAACCAAGCTTGAATTTGCCGATCACGCTCTCGGAACCAAGGATCAAACCAAGTCAAATTGTGCCAAGCCAGTAAGTCACTAAAGTCATAGTCAGTCCAATTTTCTAAACACCAGTCAGAGCCTTTTTGTTTCTTTTGCGCCAAAAGCTGAGCATAGCGAGCATAAGGTTCAACCATCGTGGCATGATGGGCATCAAAGAAGTGATCAATGATAAACTGCTTCTGCGATCTGCCCATAGTTCCTACTGGAGTCAAGGTCATTTCTAAGTAAGGATCATAGGCAGTGCCATCTATGTATTCTTGAAGCTGTACGATTAATGAAGGCGAAAGGTTGACAGTCTGATGCAAACTTGGAAATTGCGCCAGTAGCAAAACCAGGTCTAAATAATCTTTGATTCCATGTAGCCTTACCCAAGGTAGACGATACTTACCAATTGTTGGACTCTTATATAGCGGCTGATGCTGAT
>JBBRVV010000078.1:0-7869 GCA_038246525.1 Pseudanabaenales cyanobacterium | reverse complement strand
GAGGGCGTAGTTCAGTTGGATGGGATTCTTAAGAAGTCAGAAGATGCACTTAACAATCCTGCGGATTCTCTGAAAGAAGTAGTAAAACGTTCTAGCAAGGGCTTTAACGAAATTCAAGGTAGCGTAGATGAAGATAAAATGGTTCGTCCTACCGATTCTGAACCTGAAATCTTGAATGAAATCAATAAAGTGCTTGACAGATCCTCCAAGTAAATTGGGCATTGCACAGAAAGATGAATGGGGGTTAGTGGCGTAGCTCCCCTATCGGTTTTACTGCCTTTAGTTGATAAAATCATCCCGCTATTAGGTTACAGCCTAAATTGACTCATTAGTCTCAATAGTCAATTCTAGTTAATCTATGACAATTCTCCCCCAGCCCGAAGGTTAGGGGTATTTTTTTGACTTTCAATCTTCTGAGTTAAGCTAGACTAGCTGGTAGATAAATGTAACTAAACCAAGTATGGTTCGGGTCGTGGGGCGCAGTCCTGCAATGGATTTTAGAACATTTTAGACTTTGAAATTTTAACTTTACTTAGCCACAACTATCCATTAGGCAAAAATCACTTACTAGCTATGCTTACCTCTGAACAAAGAACAAAATTGGATGAAACTAGCGATACGCTTTTTTATGAATATCCGCGCTTTGTCACCCATGTGGATCGGGCTTTCATTGCCCAACTTACTAGTTTGTACAGCGAATTACTCAAGCCAGAAATGCGAGTCTTAGATTTGATGAGTAGTTGGGTATCTCATTTACCCGAAGATATTGCATTTACTGAAGTACAAGGTCATGGACTAAACGGAGCAGAGTTAGCTAAAAATCCCCGATTAGATTCTTTCTTTGTCCAAAATCTGAATCAGAATCCGATCTTGCCTGTAAGCGATCGCTACTTTGATGCAGTGCTAAATACTGTTTCTGTCCAATATCTCCAAAATCCAGAGCGAGTATTTGCCGAAATTTTGCGGGTGCTAAAACCTGGTGGAGTAGCAATCATTAGTTTCTCAAATCGAATGTTTTATCAAAAGGCAATTCAGGCTTGGCGCGATAGTACAGATCTACATCGGGTCAGCTTAGTGAAGTCTTATTTCCAAGCTACGCCTGGATTTAGTGAGCCTCAAGTGATGAGCCGTCAAGGCAAAGCTTCAGGTATTTGGCAAATGCTTCAGGGTGCTGAGAGCAACAGTGATCCTTTCTATGGGGTGATCGCTTACCGAAATTAGGAGGAATATGAGCCGATTTGAGTAAGAGTTTTGCCAGAGCGATAGATTAGGGTAGAGAGAGTTTATCGGAGAAAGAGCTCAAAATATGGCAGATGTAATTCCTCTAACTGGCTTAGCCACAGTAGCTTTGGTAGTGAATGGTTCGCCGATTAGGATCACTGTAGATGGTAACAATGCGCCAATTTCTGCAGGTAACTTTGTTGATCTAGTTGAACGCAAATTTTATGATGGTATTACCTTCCATCGTGTAGTTACAACTCCTACCCCATTCGTGGCCCAAGCTGGAGACCCTAACAGTAAAGATCCAGCTTTTCCCGTCAGTCAACTAGGTGGAGGTGGTTTTGTTGATCCAGATACCAATCTGCCGCGTACTATCCCCCTTGAGATCCTACCTGTAGGTGCAACTCAACCAATTGTCGGACAAACCCTAAGCTCTGCTGGGGTAACTGCTGCGCCAGTGCTTAAAAACCTGCGTGGCACGATCGCTTGGGCGAGAACTAATCAACCTAATACCGCCTCTTCTCAGTTCTTCATCAATCTATCCGATAATGCTTTTCTAGATGGAAACTTTGCTGCATTCGGCAATACGATCCAAGGCTTAAGCACCGTTGATCAAATTAGACAGGGCGATCGCATCTCTGTCGCCAAAGTAGTAGACGGGATCGTACCTAGCCGCAGGTCGGATATTATGACTGACTCGCTCTTGCTGAATAATCTCAATAACCTCCTGAATAGCGGTAACTTAGGCTTGGGTTTTCAAGACTTAACTAATGGAATTGATAGCTTAACCAATGTTACTCAGGCTCCCAGCGGAATTAGAGCTTTAGCAGGTGATGATCTAATCAATGGCAGGGCGCTAACATCAGGCTTTATTGCCAATGGCAACTTGGGCAATGATGCTATTAGCGGTGGCAGTGGGAATGACTATCTGCTGGGTGGTAAGGGCAACGATACCGTAACTGGTGGGGCAGGAAATGATTTAATCAGTGGCGGACTAGACAATGACCTGCTGAACGGTGACGCGGGTGACGACTTGCTGCGCGGTGGTGATGGCAATGACACTTTAATCGGTGCCGACGGTAATGATATTTTGATCGGCGATCGCGGCACGGATCTGTTGACTGGCGGTGTAGGAGCCAATACCTTTGTTTTGCGCTTAGACACTGAATCTGCCAACCAAAATCCTGCCCTAGCAGATCGAATCACTGACTTTACTGCTTCTCAAACTAATCGAATTGTAATTGCTGGCAATCTACAGTTGGCGGATTTGAGTTTTAGCGCTTCGGGTAGCGACACTTTAATTCAGCGCACCAATGGCGATATTCTAGGCGTAGTACTAGGGACTGCACCAAGCCTGGTTCAGACTAAAGTTTCATTTGCCAAACCCGACGATTTAGTGCTTAGTTTGATTTAGCCAAAGATCAAAAAGTAGAACCGCGTCGCTCTGAGATCCTAGCCATACGTTCCGCTCTAGATTCTTTTTTTAAGTCTTTAAAATTGCTTTCTAGGTTAGGTTTAAATCTGCTCAAAGAGACTACCTCTGCCGAGTGGGTTTCTAGAGCGGCGCGAATCAATAATCCAGCTACTGCCAAGCTCGATAGCATTGAACTACCGCCATAGCTAAAAAAGGGAAAGGTCAGCCCAGTAGTAGGTAAGACCCCTGATGCCACGCCGATATGGAAGAATGCTTGCCCTACTAACACTACCGTAGAGCCAAGCGCTACCATTCGCACGGTTGGATCTTTTGCTTTAGTCGCGATGATCATGCCCATACTAGCAAAAATAATTAAGCCGACAATCAGCACAATCACCCCAACCAAACCAAACTCTTCCGCGAATACGGAAAATACAAAGTCGGTATATTGTTCAGGTAAAAAAGTCTTCTGTTGCGACATCCCGTATCCTTCGCCCCAAATCTGACCCGAACTAATAGTCATCAGGCTTTGGGTCAATTGAAAACCTCTCCCTTGGGGATCAAGCCAAGGATTAAGAAAAGTAGAAATTCGTTCAAATTGATAAGTGTTGCGCCAAATACTCAGCAAGGCACCAACTATACCTAATATAGCCACAACGAATAACTGCAACCAGGGCAAGCCTGCCCCCATAGCCATCAACCAGAGGGTAGCGCTACAGAACATGGTCATACTCAAGCTGGGCTGAGCCAGGATCAAGATCAAAGTTGCACCAAGCACTATCAACCAAAAGCGCTTTTTCTGCCAACTATAGCGATTCCACTGCCCAAATAGCTGTGCCGCTTGCAAAACCAAAAATGGCTTGATTAGCTCTGAGGCTTGCAACCTAATTGGGCCAATATCAATCCATCGACTTGCACCATTGGTAGGGGGAGAGAATAGTAACGTAATTGCCAGCAAAAAAATAGTGACGAATAGACCAAAAGTGCCAAATTTAAAAATTTTGCGCAATGGGAAATTGGTAATAACTCGTAGTAGAGCCAGACCTAGCAATACCCAAATTAACTGTTGCTTGGCGTAGTACAGCCCATCGCCCAACATTACCAGCGCAGTAGAGAAAGAGGCCGAGTAAAGTACCACTAAGCCTACACAAAGCCAGAGCAGTGTTAGCCCCAAGATTATCCTTGCCTCAGTTAGCCAGCCTTGGATAGATGGATCAAACAACAACCAACGTAATGCATTCTTGAGCATGGCGGAATCAAATTCAGGCTAATCGGCAGAATGGGAGCCTAATTTCGGTTGGCGAATCAACAGACCCATCATTAAATACATGACTAGTTGTTTTACGGGTAGCCAACTTACAATCGCTAAACCTAGGCGACGAATCAACTTTAGCAGCAAAATCTGATTTGAAAACAGACGATTTGTGACATCAGTCAGCCAAATTATGGCAAGGTTATCCCAACGGCGCTGATTTTGATAGCGATTTAAGACTTTTAACGAGCCTAAATCTTCTTTGGCTTGATGGGCAATTTGCAAAATCTCTGTCAAGGCCCCAATGTCCCGAATACCCAAATTCATCCCTTGTCCAGCTACAGGGTGAGTGCAGTGCGCCGCATCACCAATCAGCACGAGGCGGGGTTTGATATAAGTCTGACTATGCAACCAGCGTGGGTTATAGCTAGCAGGCGGAGCTTCAAGGCTGAAATTGCCTAAGCGATCGCTCAATTCTTGTCCAAATCTTTTTCTTAGTTCTAGTAAAAAATCAGCTGGCTCTAATTTCAATAAAGCAGGAGCTTCTTGGCTAGTCGCAGTCCAAACTTCACAACAGCGATCGCCTGTTTTTTGGGGCGTATCTAGGGGCAAAATCGCAAATGGCCCACTGGATTGAAAGCGCTCGTAGGCAATATTTTGATGGGAATGTTCTAGCTTCAAGCTCAAAACAATGCAAGTCTGATCGTAGGTTTTTTCTTGGGTCGGAATTTGTGCTAATTTTCGGACAAGCGATCGCCCACCGTCTGCCGCCACTAACAATTTGGTTTCTAAATACTGGTCGCCCAAACTAGTACTAATTTTGACTCGCATTGAGCGATCGCCTAAATCAATATCTTTCACCATAGCTGGACAAATTAGTTCAATATTTGTACATTCCTGCATAAATTGCCAAGCAGCACCCAGGGTGACCGAATTTTCAACTATGTAGCCCAGGGCTTCGCGCTCAATTTGATCCCGTTTCAACTGTACCCGCCAACCAAAATCCTGATCCGAGATTTCGATCATGTGCATGGGAGTAACCCCTCTTTGCACCATCCCCGACCACAAACCAATTTGCTGCCATATCTGACTAGAACCAAAGGCAACTGCACTAGCCCTTCCATCCGCACCAAATTCTCCATTGAGAAAATCCGACTTCGGTTCAATAATTCCCACGCGCAAGGGCAAATCACCTGAACTACTATTTTTTTTGACCCCAAGCCCACAAGCAAGACTTGCGCCAACCATGCCACCGCCTACAATCAGCACATCAAACATATCAAGTTCGGCAGATTTGTTACAAAAATTTATCTAGAACCATCCTAACAAATCACTTACATGAGGCTGAGTATTTATCAAATCAAACTTCTCCATTATTTGAGCTATGAATGTTGATGTAATCCACTAATGTTTAATAATTGCGATATGAATTCATGAGTATGAAAGGCAAGGAGTTAAAAAAATAACACCTAAACAGGTTACAACTTGCGCAAATAGGACTAAAAGCTCATGCAAAAAGTACTCTGAAAGTGCATATTTGAGAATAAAAGAAGTAATTAGTTTGGATGAATACTCAACTAAACTTTAATTTTAATTACTTGAGCCGATGTCCCAGCTAACACCCCAACAAGCTTTAAAACACTACTTTGGCTACGATCGCTTTCGGTTAGGTCAAGAGCAGATCATTCAAGCTGCTTTGCAGCAAAAAGATTTGCTAGTGATCATGCCCACGGGTGGCGGCAAATCAATCTGTTTTCAATTGCCAGCTTTACTTAAATCTGGACTAACCTTGGTGGTATCGCCACTGATCGCCTTGATGCAAGATCAAGTTTCGGCATTAGTCAACAACGGTATTGGCGCTACCTTTTTGAATAGTACCATTGGCAGCAGCGATCGCCAAAAACGGGAAGCAGCCATTTTAAGAGGCGAGATCAAACTGCTTTATGTTGCCCCAGAAAGATTAGTCTCCGAATCATTTTTAGGATTTTTAGATCAAGTTAAATTGACCATCGGTTTATCAGCCTTTGCAATTGATGAAGCTCACTGCGTCTCGGAATGGGGACATGATTTCCGACCCGATTATCGTCAACTACGCCAATTACGAGATCGCTACCCGCAAGTGCCAATCCTCGCGCTCACTGCCACCGCCACCGAAAGAGTAAGGCAAGACATCTTAGCGCAATTAAATCTGCGATCGCCGCAAATTCATATTTCCAGCTTTAATCGTCCCAATCTCTACTACGAAGTTTTAACAAAACAAGGTGATAAACAAGCCTATAAGATGTTATTGAGCCAAATCCGCAAAACTCCTGGCTCCGTAATTGTCTATTGTTTGAGTCGCAAACGGGTTGATGAAATTGCCATGAAATTAGAAATGGATAAGATTGCCGCTTTGCCTTACCATGCAGGGTTAGATGCTGAGACCCGTTCTAGCAATCAAGAGCGGTTTATTCGCGATGATGTGCGGGTGATCGTGGCTACAGTCGCCTTTGGCATGGGCATTAACAAGCCTGATGTGCGTTTGGTGGTTCACTACGACCTTCCCCGCAATATTGAAGGCTACTACCAAGAATCAGGAAGAGCAGGGCGAGATGGCGAACCTGCCCAATGTACACTATTCTTTGGTTTGGGCGATATTCGCACGATTGAATTCATGATCGATCAAAAGCTTGATCCTCAAACAGGCGAAGCACTAGAACAGGCTCAGCGTATTAGTAGACAGCAACTCCGCCAGGTAATTGACTACGCCGAAGCGACTGAATGTCGTCGGATCATTCAGTTGGGATATTTTGGCGAAATGTTTGCTGGTAACTGCGGCGGTTGCGACAATTGCCGAAATCCTCAACCAAAGGAAGATTACACCATTGATGCCCAAAAGTTTCTCTCCTGCATTGCCCGTACCAAAGAGCGATTTGGCATGAACTATATTATTGATATTCTGCGCGGTTCTAAAGATAAAAAAATTACTGAACGAGGTCATGAAAATCTCACCACCTATGGCATTGGTAAAGACAAAACTATGGAAGCTTGGCGTAACTTAGGGCGATCGCTCTTACATCAAGGGCTATTAGAGCAAACGGTGGATGGTTACAGCATTCTCAAGCTCAACGAGCGCAGTTGGGAAGTTATGCAAAAACAACGTCCAGTGATGATTGCCACCAAAAAACAGCCTACAGATACATCTACAAATAGTGTCACTGCCAGCAATCGTGAAGATGCTGAGATGTTGTTGGATAAGCTGCGATCGCTACGAAAAAAGATTGCTGATCACGAGAAAGTAGCCCCCTATATTGTGTTTCCCGAATCAACCCTCAAGCTCTTATCGCAACAACAACCAACTAATAAAGCCGAAATGCTTAAAATTTCTGGAGTGGGCGATCGCAAGTTGGCACAATATGGAGATGAGTTTATCAAGCTGATTCAAGAATTTAAACAGAAATTCAAAAAGGATTCCCAACCAGATCAAGACGACGAATCTGTCGCTCTTTTACCTACTGATACCAGAATGCAAACATTCTCTTTATTCATTGAAGGTTTGAGTATTGATCAAATTGCCCAAAAACGAGAACTCAAATCCACCACTATTTGGACTCATTTAGCTGAACTAATCGAAAACGGTCAATCACTTGAAACCGAAAGAATTATTTCGGCAGATGCCAAAGCTGAGATTAGCGTTGCTTTAGAAGCGATCGGCGATATTGCGCTTAAGCCAATTTACGAGCAGCTCAAAGAAAAGTATTCCTACGGAGAAATCCGCCTAGTTAGAGCGATTCGGCAGCGTTCTAAATCCATCCCTTTAAGTGAAGAAACGCTTGATTCTTAGCTCCAAGGTGTTAATTACGGTAAGTGGCTTCTAGTGCGTTGTAGAATGAGTTTTAGAAAAGCGATCGCCCACAACAGCATTAACAGAGATAATTCTAGATAATTGGTGGGGGAAATAGCAACTGTGATTAGAATTACTCCTACCTGTGCGATCGCTTCT
>JBBRVV010000077.1:0-7870 GCA_038246525.1 Pseudanabaenales cyanobacterium | reverse complement strand
TCAGGTCGACATCATCCTAAATATCAGTCAATTATTCGGGAACAACCCAATTATAGAATTGTATCTGCTATGGTGGTGAAAGAGATCAGCAAGCAAAGAGTTCTTAGATTTAAAGGGTAAAACCATAATCTTTTTCTTCTTGTTTTCAATCTCCCGATTGCTAATCTCCTGATTACTAATATCAGGTTACCAAATAGTATTTCATTCTTAATTCAAAAACATCTATGAATTTGCCCCCAAAAAACTTTATTCCTTTAAGTTCTCATTCTTTAATCTCTCGTTCTTTAATTTCTAATGAAACTTATAGTGATATTGACAATAAATCTAGTGATTTGAAAAGTAGTGCAAAAAGTGGATTAGCGATCGCTATCTTAATCATTTCAGTTTGGGCAATAAGTTTAGGATTTCTGCTGAATGCTGCAGATGTAGCGCAAATGTTTTGGGGTTGGAAGTTATTGGCAATTTTAGTACAGACTTTTCTCTATACAGGACTTTTTATCACTGCCCATGATGCGATGCACGGAGTTGTTTTCCCTAATCATCCTCAAATTAACAATTGGATTGGCTCTTTTGCTTTGCTAGTTTATGGCTTGTTCTCCTATCAAAAACTCTTAAAAGCTCATTGGCAACATCATCATCATCCAGCCAGCGAGCTAGATCCAGATTTTCACAATGGCAAATGGAAAAATGCGGTAACTTGGTATGTTTACTTCATGGTGCGATATTGGAGTTGGTGGCGATTGTTTGGGTTAATTACTACTTTTCATGTTTTAAACCGCCTTTTTCACATTCCCGAGAGCAATCTAATATGGTTTTGGATTATTCCCTCTTTACTTAGTTCGGCTCAACTTTTCTATTTTGGCACTTTTTTACCCCATAGGGAGCCGAAGGCAGGATATGCTGATTCATTTCGCACTCAGAGCATTTATCGTCCTCTATGGTGGTCATTCCTCACTTGTTATCACTTCGGTTACCACTATGAACACCACCGTTTTCCCGATTTAGCTTGGTGGCAATTGCCTAAAGTAATCTAGTGAGCGAAAAATTTCTTGACAATTTACCCATAAATCTCTCTTTGGCGGAAGAGATCGCTTCTAGCATACCATTGCAGGAACTCGCCATCCTTAAAATCCCTAATCAAATTTCTGGGCAAATCTCTGTTCGTAATAGTTTGCGTGCTTCCACTATCGATGGAGGGTTGGCAGCAGTTTTTAGTAGCATCACTACAGGCGTATTACTAAATAATTTCTTACTCGAT
The DNA here is from genome assembly GCA_038246525.1 of Pseudanabaenales cyanobacterium. Lineage (GTDB taxonomy): Bacteria > Cyanobacteriota > Cyanobacteriia > Pseudanabaenales > Pseudanabaenaceae > JANRLH01. The sequence continues at coordinate 6,612 of JBBRVV010000077.1, read as the reverse complement.
CTCGGTGCAGGAGCTTTAGAAATCGGATTAATTTCTTCTCTGCCGATGTTGGCAAATCTGCTACAGCCTTTGGGTGCGTTGCTCTCTAACCGAACTGAAAGTCGGCACTTTTATGGACTGAAGACGTTTTTGCCAGCAAGATTATTGTGGCTATTACTTCTTTTAGTAATTATCTTTAAACCCGATAACTCCTTTCTATTAGTTTATTTAACTATTGCGCTTGTCTTCTTTTCTAACATTATGGGTGCATTGGGAAGTGCTTCCTGGATGAGTTGGTTAGCCGCTTTAGTACCAGCACAATTGCGCGGTCGATATTATAGTGTGCGACATTTAGTTAGTAATTTAGCTGGTTTAGTTTGCTTACCATTAGCTAGTTTGGTCGTATCAAAATGGGGAGATAATGCGATCGCTGGTTATGGCATGATTTTGAGCATTGGCATTGTGGCAGGAATTCTCAGCCTGGGCTGTCAACAATTTATGATTGATCTAAATCCACAAGCTGATAAATCTGAAGATGCTTCTTTTCTGAAAGATCTAAAGGCAACATTAGGTAATCGCAACCTCAGATTTTTTTTAATTTATTGCGCTTTTTGGGGATTTGCAGTTCATCTCAGCGCCCCTTTTTTTAATCTCTATATGCTTGATCAATTAAATATAGATATAACCTGGGTAACGCTATTTAATACGCTTTATATGGGCGCAAATATGTTGATGTTATTGGTATGGGGCAGGTTGAGCGATCGCTTTGGCAATCGACATCTATTAATATTTACGGGAATTGCGATTTCCGCTGCGCCGCTTTTTTGGCTACTTACTATGGCTGAGTCTTTACAATCTCACCTGTTTCTTTATTTGGCGATTTTCCATTTGGTTTGGGGCGGAACCTGGGGAGCAATTGATCTAGGCAATAATAATATTCAAATTGGCATCGCTCCTTTAGAACATCGCGCAACTTTTTTTGCGATCGCTGCGGCAGTTATGGGAGTTTGTAGCGCTTTGGGTACGACCGCAGGTGGCTTCTTTGCGCAATCAGGTTATTATACAGGTTGGAGTGGAATATTCTGCTTGTCGGCGATCGCGCGATTACTTTCACTTATGCCATTGCTATTTGTGAATGAGAAAAATATTTAGTTACTTAAAACAGATTTTCTAATGTCACGCAAAGGTTCTAAGAGGGTTTTAGTTACAGGTATTGGCTTAGCCACGGCATTAGGTCAGAGCAAAGAAGAGAATTGGCATAATCTACTCCAAGCTAAAACTGGAATTTCCCTGTACTCACTAGACTCTTTTGAATTGCTTATTCCTTTAGCAAAAATACTGCAGCCGATTTCTACATCCATCCCCAGGGTTGAATTTTGGTTAAAACAGGCTGTAGTAGAAGCCTTAAGCGATGCTCAATTAGAGATTCCTTTACCTAACTGTGGTCTAGTTATTGGCACCAGCAGAGGTTATCAAGCAGTATTAGAATCCGCCTTAGACCACACAAAAGCTCAAAAAAGATTGGCATATCCTTATCTATTTCCAGGTTTTCTCTCCCAAGCGATCGCTAGTCAAATTCAAACTAAATCGGTTACATTTGCGCCTATGGCTGCCTGTGCTACAGGTAATTGGGCGATCGCGCAGGCGTATGAGTTAATCCAGATGAATCAATGTGAAATGGTTTTAGTGGGTGCAAGTGATTCAGTATTAACCCCTTTGGGAATTGCTGGATTCAGGCAAATCGGCGCTTTGGCAAAAACTGGACTCTATCCCTTTAGTCGAGAAAGAGAAGGCTTAGTCTTGGGTGAAGGTGCAGCAGTCTTGATTTTGGAATCGGAAAGTTCTTGGCGATCGCGTTCTCAAAGTTCTCCAAAGCTCAAAGTTTACGGCGAAGTCCTGGGTTTTGGGATTACCAACGATGCTTCCCATCCTACGACTCCATCTCAACTGGGGGCAAAATCAGCAATTCTCGCTTGCCTAGCAAATTCCCATCTTTCTGCCTGGCAAATCGATTTAATTAGTGCCCACGGCACAGGAACTCTGATCAATGATCGTCATGAGGTAGATATAATCCAAAATCTATTTGCTCATCAACCTTTAACTTTCGCTACTAAAGGCGCTACAGGGCATATACTTGGGGCAACTGCCTTAATTGAAGCTGCATTTTGCCTCTTAGCAATTTCTGAAGGAGAAGTTCCACCCTCTAAAGGAATAAGGACTTTGGACTCTAATCTACATATTTCTAGTAAAATTAAGAAAATTAAGCCGCAGATTGCGCTAAATTTTAGTTTTGGTTTTGGTGGACAGAATGTGATCGTCGCCTTAGGAAAATATGTTGGGTAAATATGGTTGATTGACCTAATTTCAGAAGTTTGCAGTATAATTGCATTCTTAGCAGTCTTTAATTGGTTTTATGGAAAATCTCACAATTACGCTCAAGCCAATTATAGAGATGACTGATGGGCAGTTTTTCCAGCTTTGTCAACAAAATCGAGATTTACAATTTGAGCGAAATTCTGCTGGAGAACTAATAATTATGTCACCCACTGGCTGGGAGACAGGTAAGCACAATCTTTGTATTGAAGCTCAACTTTGGAATTGGAATCAGGTTGCCAAGTTGGGAATAGCTACTAACTCTTCCACTGGGTTTAAATTGCCTAATCAGGCTGAGCGATCGCCTGATGCTTCGTGGATAAGTTTGGCAAGAATTGAATTGATTCCGATTGAACAGAGGTGGCAGTTTTTACCTTTATGCCCAGATTTTGTGGTTGAATTGCGATCGCCTACAGATAGCCTCAAAACATTGCAAGAGAAGATGCAGGAGTTTCTGGGAAATGGCTGTCAACTGGGCTGGCTGATCGATCCACCTCGCAAATATGTGGAAATTTATCGACCAAATCAAGCTGTGGAGATCCTCAAATCCCCTGCGTCTCTCTCAGGCGAAACCATTCTGCCTGGATTTATTTTGGATTTAAGCGAAGTCTTTATTTGAATTTAGAAGGTAACAGAAGAGAAGTCACAATTTTGGATAAAGCTTAAAGGACAATTATGAATCAAGATTTGCCGATAGTAGTCGGAGTTTCTGGTGCATCTGGCATGATTTACGCGGTGCGATCGCTCAAATTTTTATTGGCAAATAATTACCAAGTGGAATTAGTGACCTCCAAAGCCGCAATTTTGGTATGGCAAGCGGAAGAATTGGGAAATATCCCTAGCAACTCAAAACAACAGGCAGAATTTTGGCGCGAACAATGTGGTGAGAGTGGTGGAAAAATCACCTGTCATCCTTGGGCAGATGTAGGTGCAACCATTGCTAGTGGATCTTTTCGGACTTTGGGAATGATCGTGATTCCCTGCAGTATGTCCACCGTGGCAAAAATCGCCCAGGGATTGAGTTCTGATTTACTAGAACGGGCAGCAGATGTCCATTTGAAGGAAGGGCGAAGACTGGTACTTGTACCGCGTGAGACACCCTTTAATTTAATTCATTTGCGAAATCTCACTGCCCTTTGCGAAACTGGTGCAAAAATCGTACCTGCAATGCCAGCCTGGTATCATCAACCTAAGACCATTGAAGATCTGGTTGATTTTGTGGTGTCGAGAGCATTTGATCAATTGGGAATAGATAGCGATTTAATTCAAAGATGGCAAGGACGGAAAGAGAAATAACCCAGAAGAAAATCATAGATTCTCATCTTTGCGCGATCGCCTTGGGGAGTAATTTAGGTGATCGGTACCAAATTTTAGAAAGTGCGATCAGCAAACTAAATGAGCATTCAGAAATTCAAGTAAAAGCAGTTTCTCAGTGGTATTGTAGCAAAGCGGTGACTGCCGATCCAAGGATTACTCAACCAGATTATCTCAATGGTTGCTTAGTCTTGGCAACTTCTCTCAGCCCTAATCTACTTTTGCAGGAGTTACTAAAGATTGAATCTGATTTAGGCAGAATCCGACGCGATCGCTGGGATGCTAGAACTTTAGATTTAGACTTACTGCTTTATGAGCAGAAAATCATTAATTCTGCGGAATTAGTTTTGCCGCATCCGCGGATGATGGATCGGGCTTTTGTATTGATTCCTTTAGCTGAAATCGCCCCAGACTGGATTCATCCTGAAGCCCAATCTTCCATCTCAGAGCTTGCGAAAAGATTAGTCAATTTAGATCTAAATATTTTTGAATAATTAAAATCCCGTTACAGCGCTTATGGCTTCGTCATAGATCCCTTACTAATTTTCTCTCTTCTCTCATCCTCAATTTAGACTATCATCTGAATCTGCAATTCTGTTGATGCTTCCTTTGGCTCAATAGCTACACCAATGATCTGGGCTTGAGCGTAGCCTTGTTCTCTTAATTTAGTTAAGCATAAAATCGCTTGATCCTGCGGAACTGCTCCTAGTAAGCCGCCAGAAGTTTGTGGATCAAAGAGGAGAGAATAGATCGGGTTTTGGGCATTAGATTGAGCTTGGGGCTGAGAAATTAGTTTTTCTGCTTGGCGATTTTGAGCATAAAGAGAACTAAAGATTCCCATTTTTTGAGTAGCGATCGCGCCCAGAAGCGTCGGAATTTTAGCCAGTTCAATTTTTGCGCTTACTCTGGTACTTTGCTTGGAGGCATTCAGCATTTCGCTTAAATGTCCGATTAAACCGAAGCCACTGATATCAGTACAGGCGTGGATTTGGCAAGCTTGGAAGATTTGGATTGCGGCTTGATTGGATTGCAACATAGAATTAATCGCTTGATCGAGCCATTCCTTTTCGCATTTATTTTGCATCGCTGCTGCCAAAATTACACCAGTGCCCAGTGGTTTAGTCAAAATCAAAGCATCACCAACTTGGATGCCAGCTTTTCTCAGTAAATGTTTAGGATCGGCATAGCCATTACAACTCAAACCAAAAATCAGTTCCTGTCCAACCGTAGTATGTCCACCAATTAAAGGCGATCGCGCTGCATTTAGCACCTTAGTTGCACCAGCCAAAAGTTGAAAGAGAGTCTCCGCTTCTGCCTTGGGTGTACCGTGGGGAACAGTAGCGATCGCTAAAGCACTGTGGGGATTAGCTGCCATAGCAAAAAGGTCATTCAAACAATGATTTGCTGCGATTTGTCCAACTAGGTAAGGATCGTTGAGAAAAGCAGGAAAATAATCCAGCGATTGAACTAACACCTGTCCTGCAGGAATTTCAATTGCACAAGCATCATCGGCTTGATTTAAACCGATTAATATACCTTCGTTAATTGTTTGAGGCGTAATTTGTGGAAGTCTCGCCAGCACTTCTCTAAGTGTATCACTGCCCACCTTTGAGCCACAACCTGCACAATACATTTGCGATTCAGTCACTTCCATTCTTGGAAAATTAGTGAATTTTGCCATAAACTGTCGATCAATTCGATCTTTCCACCACCACATTACAGGCGATCGCCAGCCAAATATTCCCTTTGAAGCGATCGCTTCTCCGTTTGCGGTTCCAATTAAACTGAGAAATTTCTTTTGGGGAATGTATTCTTTGAGTGGTAGTTGAGAAACAATCTTTTGTAAATTCTGAAATAGAGGTTTTCCTTGTCGCACGGCAAATACTCCAGCCTTTGGACGAGGATGTTGGGTATTTGTGGCAATATCTCCGGTTGCGAACACCTGAGCATGGGAAATCGACTGCAAGGTATTTTTGATTAAAACAAATCCATCTTCATCAACGGCTAAACCTGAACTCCTTAACCAATCTGGTGCAGTTGCCTGAGTTACCCAAAATAAGCGATCGCATTCCCAAGTTTTGCCTGAGTAGCATTGCACAAATCCTTGATCTAAACCGATTACTTCTTCTTTTAAGTGAACTTGAATCTTGCGCCGTTCTAGCTCTTTTGCAACCAATCTTCGCACTTGAGAATTATGCCCTGTCAAAAGTTCTTCACCTTTATGAAATAGATGAAAATCAAGTCTAGTATTTGGGATGAAATCAATAAATCTTTGATGAATCGAAATTGCTAATTCCACTCCACCAACTCCTCCACCCGCGATCGCAATAGCTAAATTTTCAGGAGACTGTTTAGCTAAATCTGTTAGAAATTGCTGCCAATGCGCCAAAAATTTAGAGATAGGCTTAGCAGTAATGCTTTTGCTATTGTTTGAGTCTAATTTCTGGGGAATACTGCCAATGTCTAAGCAAAGATAATCAAAAGCTACAGGCGGACGATTGGCACAAATTACCCTTTGATTGACTAAATCTATCCCCACCACTTGATCTTGATAAAACTGCGCACCAGCAAATTGAGAGAGCGATCTTAGATCAATATGACATTGTTCTCTTAGGTAGTATCCCGCCACATAACCTGGTAACATTCCAGAATAAGGAGAATCTGAGCCTTCGCTAATCAAGGTCAAGCGTACTCCTTTTAAGGGTTTCATCCCAAACATTCGCAGCGCGATCGCGTGACTATGCCCACCGCCAACCAGCACTATTTCCGTATGAATGGGATTAATTGAGTTCACTTAAAATTGTAACCTTCGGTCTGGTTCAAGGTAAACTGGCTCATGTATCCAACTCTGATTTCGTTTGCGGGTATCAAGCTTTTTGTGATGTTTGGAGAAGAGCTTGTTAATCATGTTAACTTATTGATGGTTTAATTTAGATGTCAATTATG
>JBBRVV010000076.1:0-7870 GCA_038246525.1 Pseudanabaenales cyanobacterium | reverse complement strand
GGATCGGAAATACCTGGCATTCCTGCATCAGTCACCAACGCGATCGCTTGACCAGCTCCCAATTTCTCTAATAAAAAAGGAATCCGTTCTTTTACATTATGACTGTGATAACTAATCGTGTTAGTGGAAACCTGAAAATATTGCAATAACTTTCCTGTATGGCGAGTATCTTCTGCAGCGATTAAATCTACTTCTTTTAGGGTTTTAATTGCTCTGGCAGTTATATCTTCTAAGTTGCCGATGGGAGTACCCACCAGATAAAGTGTGCCTATTCCTTCACCTAGTTCTTTACCAAGTTCTGACGACAATGTTTATCCTCCAAATTTTACATATGATGCCTGTTGCTAACGCCAATTTTTATTTTCCAAATCCCGCATTTGTCTTTCTAGGCGATCAATTCTACCGCGTAGTTCATCCATTTCATTTTGACGGGCTACGCCCAAATCTTGCATCACATTCCGAATTTGGCGTTGGATTAGGCTTTCAAAGTTACCTTGGTCAAGCTTGAATCGACTACTTAGCTCGTTGATAAATTCGGTGGCTTGTTCGGGGTTAATTTTGCCATCATTTACCCATTCATCCGTCACATCTTTAAGCCGCTCTGCCATCAGAGAAGTAGTGCCAACTCCCAGCATCAGTAGCTGTTTCAAGATACTATTGTTGTCCATACCTAAACTCCCTGTATTTTGCTCTTACCCTATTTTGCCCTAGATTTTGATCATCTATCGAATCAGAAGGGTAGGTAAACCGAAGTAGGGTCAATAAACTTAGCTGTCAAATACTTTAAAGCTCAATGCGCACTCCTAATCATTTTTAGTTTATCTTTTTAGCTTATCTATGTTAGACCCAGAATTTAATCGATCGCTCACCCAAGCATTTCCTCAACTCCAAGCTTTAATTAATTCCTTTGCAAATCATAAAATCTTAGTGGTGGGCGATCTCACCTTAGATGAATTTCTGACAGGGCAGGTAGAACGGTTATCGCGGGAAGCGCCAGTACTGATATTGCGCCATGAAGGAACTGAGCAAGTACCAGGCGGCGGAGCAAACGCTATGTACAATTTGGCAAAACTGGGGGCAAAGGTAATAGCCGTGGGCTTAGTGGGGAATGACATTCAAGGCGAAGCTTTAAAGCGGATTTTTGCGGAAGCAGGGATCGATACCAGCGGAATATTCACCGATCCTAGCCGTCCCACCGTCACCAAAACCCGAATTTCTGCCCATGCGCGTCAGTCGGTAACTCAGCAAATTGTCAGGGTCGATCGCAAGTCTGATGCTATCCCCAGCCCAGAAATTCAAATGCAACTAGCAGAATTTATCCAAGCACAAATTGCCCAAGTAGATGCGGTGGTCTGTTCTGACTATGGCGAAGGGGTAATGCAAAAGAGCGTAATTGCAGCAGCATTAAAACATAATTTAGCGATCGTTGATGCCCAAAAAGACTTAGCTCGATATCAAGGTGCAACTATCTTTACGCCCAATTTACCTGAAGCTGAACTAGCAGTGGGCTATGGCATTAATTCTGAAAATTTAGCTCAGGCGGCAGCAGATTTGCTCAAACTCACCCAGGCACAGCAAATTTTGATTACCAGGGGCGAAGATGGCATGAGTCTATTTAGTCACGGCTCCCATAGTCTTATTCCTGCTTTTAATCGGACTCAAGTATTCGATGTCACAGGGGCAGGGGATACAGTAGTGGCAGCCTTGACTTTGGGCTTAGCGGCTGGCGGCAGCTTTTGGCATGGGGCAGTGTTGGGCAATCTGGCGGCGAGTATTGTGGTGCGTCAGTTCGGTACTTCTACTACTAGCCCTGAAGAAATGTTGGCGGCACTGGAAAAACTGATAATTAATGGCAAGCCTTGAGTTTTAGAGCAAAGCTGTAACTCTCGATTTTTAGAATGCTCTTGACTCAGCCAAGGCTTACAATAGAAAAGTGAAATCCGAAAACCTCTTTACAAGAAAGTAGCTAATAATCATGGCTGAGAATATGTCTGGTAAAAAATATCGACTGATTACCCGCAGTGACTTTGATGGAGTGGTTTGTGCGGTATTACTCAAAGAATTAGATTTGATTGACGACATTCTGTTTGTGCATCCCAAAGATATGCAGGACGGCAAAATTGAAGTAAGCGATCGCGATATCACCACCAATGTGCCCTACGTTGAAGGCGTACATCTAGCTTTCGATCATCACCTCAGCGAAACCATCCGAGTGAATGAACTGAGCGAAAACCATGTAATCGATTCAGCTTCTCCCTCTGCTGCCAGGGTTGTCTATAACTATTTTGGTGGTCGCTTCAAATTTCCAACGGTTTCCCAAGAAATGATGGCGGCGGTAGACAAGTCCGACTCAGCCCAGTTTAGTTTTGAAGATATTCTCCACCCCCAGGGTTGGGTACTGCTTAGCTTTTTGATGGACGCCCGCACAGGCTTAGGCAGATTTCGCAATTTCACCGTCTCTAACTATCAGCTAATGATGAAATTGATCGATCACTGTCGTTCCTATACGATTGAAGCGATTTTGGATTTGCCAGATATTAAAGAAAGAGTTGAGCTTTACTACGAACAGGAGCAGAAGTTCAAGGATCAACTCAAGTATTGCACTACCGATCTTGGTAGCTTAGTGGTCTTAGATCTGCGAGCAGAAGAAACCATCTACGCAGGCAATCGATTTATGATCTATGCGCTCTATCCCGAATCGAAAGTCTCAATGCACGTTATTTGGGGGGTAAAGAAATCGAACACAGTGTTTGCCGTAGGCAAATCAATTCTCAATCGCAGCTCTCAATTAAATATCGGACAGTTAATGTTGCTCCCTGCAGGAGGGGGTCATGCCAATGCGGGTACTTGCCAAATCAGTAATGATAAAGCAGAAGAAATTAGAGCAGAATTAACAGAACGGATTTTGCAATCGGTTTAGTCTTGCTGATTTTGCCCTCTCTGCATAAGTAGATATGAGGAAGATTGGGGTCATAGGGCACAGCCCTGTAATAGTTTTAGATCATCCTAAACTCAAAGAAGAATAGGGTTGGGGCGCAGCTCCAGTATGGGTTTTAACTCTTTAGTTGAAAATTTATCTCACTATTACGCAATGCCGATAACCAAACCTAAAACAACCTAAACCTATGTTTGAAGTATCTTCCAAATCTCGTTTACCGACTGCTGAAGAATTGCCCGATTCAGACGATACACCCGTGGATAATGAACTACAAAATTTGATTCCCAATCTGCTGTTGAGCTTACTGAAAGAAATTTGGGCAGAGCGTACCGATTGGTTTTGGGGAGTGGATATGGGCATCTACTATGAACCAAATATAGAAGAACCTGCTAAGTCTAAAGTAATTGTGCCTGATGGTTTCTTGGCTTTAGGCGTTCCCAGATTTACCACTGAAGATGGCAGGCTGAGTTATGTCCTTTGGCATGAGCAGGTTATGCCAATTCTAGTTTTAGAAACGGTATCCCCCAAATATAATGGCGAATATGACCGTAAAATAGCAGAATACGCTTCCTTGGGAATTCTCTACTATGCAATCTACAATTCGCTTAGCGGCAGGAGAGGATTGTACAAAAAACACCAAGCTTTGGAAATTTATAAGCTAGTGAATGGTAAGTACGAGTTAATGCCTACGCTTTCGCCCTTACCAATAGATAGAGAAGGAAATAGCAGAATCATATGGTTGCCAGAGATTGGTCTAGGTATAGGTTGTGAGCAAACTCTCCAAGGTGGTTGGCAAAGGGATTGGCTATATTGGTATGATCGATTTGGCGTGAGATACCCTACCGCCGAAGAGAAAGTCATGCAAGAAAGGCAAGCCAGAATAGAGGCCGAAGCGGTTATACAACAGGAAAAACAGCGGGCTGATCAAGCACAAATCAACTCACAACAAGAACGCCAACAAAAAGAGAAACTGGCGGATTACCTTAGATCTTTGGGAATTGATCCCGATCAAATTCCTGATCGAATTTAAGAGGCGTTACACTGAAAGATAAAAGGAAGCGACAACCATGACCGAAATTAAGACCGAGTTTAAGCTCAGTGCACCTTGGGAACCTACAGCAGATCAACCCAAGGCGATCGCTAGTCTATTGGAGGGATTACGCGCAGGCAAGCATTTCCAAACTCTGTTGGGCGCAACTGGCACAGGCAAAACCATGACCATGGCAAGTGTAATTGCCAAATATCAAAAACCTACCTTAGTGCTGGCCCATAATAAAACCCTAGCAGCGCAGTTATGTAATGAGTTACGGCAATTCTTTCCTGACAATGCGGTGGAATATTTTATTAGCTATTACGACTATTACCAACCTGAGGCATATATTCCGGTTACCGACACCTACATTGAGAAGAGCGCCTCGATCAACGAAGAAATTGATATGTTGCGTCACTCTGCTACCCGCTCTCTGTTTGAGCGCAAAGATGTAATTGTAGTTGCTTCGGTCAGTTGTATTTATGGTTTGGGAATGCCAGAAGAATATATGAAAGCCTCTATCCCTCTACGCGTGGGTGCAGAAATTGATCAAAGAGAATTTCTCATAGCGCTGACCAAAATTCAATATGAACGCAATGATATTGAAATGGGTAGAGGTAAATTTCGGGTTAAGGGAGACATTTTAGAAATTGGGCCAGCCTATGAAGATCGGGTAATTCGGGTGGAGTTTTTTGGCGATCAAATCGATGCAATTCGCTATATTGATCCGATCACTGGGGAAATTCTTCAGAGCTTGCCTGGGCTTAATATCTATCCTGCTAGACACTTTGTTACACCCCAAGACCGACTAGCGATCGCGATTGAAGACATTAGCCAAGAGCTTGATACCCGTTTGGACGAGTTAAATCATACAAACAAATTACTAGAAGCACAACGCTTAGAACAACGAACTCGCTATGATATTGAACTTCTAAAAGAAGTGGGATTTTGTAATGGCGTCGAAAACTATTCCCGTCACTTAGCTGGCAGAAATGAAGGAGATGCGCCTTCTTGTTTGGTAGATTATTTCCCCGATGATGATTGGCTCTTGGTAGTAGATGAATCCCATGTTTCCATTCCCCAAATTCGTGGGATGTACAAAGGCGATCGCGCCCGCAAAATGACCTTAATCGATCATGGTTTCAGGTTGCCTAGTGCTGCGGATAATCGTCCATTAAAAGCTGAAGAGTTTTGGCAAAAAGTGAATCAATGCGTCTTTGTATCTGCAACTCCAGGAGATTGGGAAATCGAAATTTCTGAGCAAGTGGTAGAGCAGATTATTCGTCCTACGGGAGTAGTCGATCCAGAGATTTTTGTGCGCCCAACTGAAGGGCAAGTGGATGACCTATTTGGTGAAATCAAGCTAAGAATTACCAAAAACGAAAGAGTGCTAATCACTACTTTAACTAAGCGCATGGCAGAGGATTTAACTACTTATTTCCAAGAAAGAGCGATCAAAGTGCGTTATTTGCACTCAGACATTAAATCGATTGAACGAATAGAGATTTTACAAGCTTTACGCCAAGGCGAATTTGATGTGCTAATTGGCGTGAACTTACTGAGAGAAGGCTTAGATTTGCCTGAAGTTTCGCTGGTGGCGATTTTGGATGCAGATAAAGAAGGATTTTTGCGCGCTGAGCGATCGCTAATTCAAACCATTGGTAGAGCAGCCCGAAATGTAAATGGACAGGTGATTATGTATGGCGATCGCTTGACTAATAGCATGGAAAAAGCAATTTCTGAAACAGATCGCCGTCGTAAAATCCAAACTGCCCATAATCTAGAACATGGAATCACACCAACTTCGATCATCAAAGCTAATGGCAATGCGATTTTAGATTTCCTCTCTGTCTCGCGCCGTGTAGCAGATAAGCAAGTAGCATATACCGTGAGTGTTGCCGAGAATATTCCCTTAGATAGTTTGCCCGAAATGATTCAACAATTGGAATCGCAAATGAAAGAAGCCGCCAAAAAACAAGAATTTGAACAGGCCGCTACCTTACGCGATCGGATTAAGTCTTTGCGAAATCAACTATTAGGTAAATAATTATATTTTTGCTCATGGAACCAAAACGTACAGTTCTTATTTATCCAAGCGAAGGTGGCTATTTGGTGGCAGAGGTACCGAGCCTTCCAGGATCTATTAGCCAAGGGAAATCTCACCAAGAAGTGCTTAGAAATATTGAAGAAGCAATTCAACTTTACATCGAAGTATTAGAAGAAAGAGTGAGATGAATCGACATAGATGTTGAAGATTTCTATTTATTATTATAAATAACATTTGAAGTCAGCTTTTCACCTTAAGCAGGAAAAAATTTCAAGCCAACTAAGTATGAGTAACAAACCAGATAAAAGTTTTTTCGATCATATTCGCGAATGGATTTGGGTGCCGATCGCTGCACCAGTCAGCATTGTATTAGTCAATCAATATCTGCGATCGCCGCCTACTTTTCCATCGTTACCACTTTCTCCCACCCCAATCGCTCAATCTAGCTCCATCGAAAAGCCCACCCGCCCACCCCAAGAAGATAAACAAGCAGATGCTAAGCCCTCCGAGCCAATTTCTCAGGAACCAATCTCTCAGGATTTACTCAGTTGCCAGCGCCAAAATATTTCCGAATCTACTCAAGCAATCCCAATTCAAGGCAACCAGGTAACTGCCAACCTAGCCCTAAATCCAGACTCTACTAAGATCGCTAAGATTGAATGCCAAGTCAAACAACCTGCATCACCCCTACAATTTGAATTAGATTTTGGTACGACTGATGATTTAGGCGATCGCGCCAATTTAGAAATTATGTTAGATGGCAAAAAAGTGTTGAGTCGCAGTTTAGATAGTGGGGTACGCGATCGCTTTAACCAGCAATTCAATCAAAAGTTTGAGATTCAGGCCTCCTGTAACGGTGATAAATGTTTATCAGTCTATCTATTCCGTCTTGCTCCACTTAACTCCTTCTAGTTTCAGTCAAAAATACTAAGCTTATTATGGTGCTGGCTATGCTTATGACTCTTGCGCTGATGGTCTATAGTCTTGGACAAAGACAACTTAGGCTCGCGCTTCAAAAGGGTAAACCGATTGCTCCTCCTACATTACGTTGGATTCTTCAGTCTTTTTTATCTGTTCGCATGAAATCACATTCTAATTTTTTGCAGTCTCCTAATTTTCTGCTATGAATCGCTTAAGCAGCCACAAAATTGTTTGCAGTCAAGCCAATTATGCCAGTCAAAGTAGCGATCGCTTCGTTATTATTAGCTAGAGTAATGATCGTGGCACTATTATTTCCAGTGGTTGCCATCTCAATTCGCAATTGCTCAAAACTAATTCCAGCAGGTAATACGAATAGATCTTCTCCCTGGAGAAAGTCGGTAATTGAATCTGTGCCTCTACCTACTGCTAGGATAAAACGATCGCTGCCAGATCCTCCAGATAAGATGTCATTACCCAGATCGCCACTAAGGATATCGTTACCAAAGCCTCCGATCAAATTATCATTGCCTTGACCACCAAATAGCTGATCGTTACCATTACCGCCATTGAGTAAGTCATCACCCAGGTTACCAAATAGCAGATCATCGCCATTGTTGCCTAAAATTGAATCGTTACCTTGACCGCCAAAGAGTTGATCGTTATCATCGCCACCATCGATTGAGTCATTGCCCTGATTGCCAAATAGCGTATCATTGCCGCCAGCGCCCAAGATCGTATCGTCTCCACCTAGAGCGATCGCTGTGTTATTTCGTTCATCACCCTGTAAGAAGTTAGCTTTGTCAAGATTGAGCAGGCTATCTAGCTGAGCTATTAAGCCCAGAAAAGTGGCATTGATAGAACTACGCAGAAACTCAATATTGCCTCGACTTGCCAAGATTGGCGCAAACTGAGGAAATACCTTAGCGATCGCTGC
>JBBRVV010000075.1:0-7960 GCA_038246525.1 Pseudanabaenales cyanobacterium | reverse complement strand
GTAGATAACTGGCTAGAACTAGAACGAGTTGCCAAAATCGGCAAAAATCAAGATCAATCGGTCAGAATCATGCTGCGGATCACCCCAGGGATCGAATGTCACACCCACGAATATATTCAAACTGGGCACCTAGATAGCAAATTTGGCTTTGATCCCAACCAAATTGAGGCGGTTTTAGCCTTCATATCTCAGTCAAAATTAAACTGCATAGGCATTCATGCCCATATCGGTTCTCAGATTTTTGAACTGCAACCCCACCGTGATATTGGACAAGTGATGATCCAGTGGTTTGAAGTGGCCCAACAAAAATTTGGCATTCATTTTAGCGAACTGAATATCGGTGGTGGCTTAGGCATTCGTTACATTGAGTCTGATGACCCACCCAGCATTGATACCTGGGTAAAAGCGGTATGTGAGGGGGTGATGGCTGCCTGTAAACAAGTGGGAATACCTTTACCAAAATTACTGTGCGAACCTGGGCGATCGCTAATCGGCTCAGCCTGCGTGACTGCCTATACGGTGGGTGGTAGCAAGACTGTGCCTGGAATTCGTACCTATATTACAGTTGACGGCGGCATGTCTGATAATCCGCGCCCAATTACCTATCAGTCTCGCTACGGTGCAGTAGTTGCTAATCGCATGGGCGCAAAACCCGATCAATTAGTAACGGTTGCAGGTAAACACTGTGAATCTGGCGATATTTTGATTCGTGACATTCAACTGCCCCAAACTCAGCCAGGTGATATTCTGGTAGTACCTGCCACGGGTGCCTACAACTACAGCATGGCTTCCAACTATAATCGCTTGGGCAAAATTGCGGCGGTATTAGTAAATGATGGGGGTGCAGAGTTAATCCTCAAACGCGAAACCTATACTGATTTGATTCGTCAAGATCTTCTGCCTCCACGATTGCAGCCTTAAAGCCCTTCAATTGATTTAGATGAATGCAATGGTTCGCCATCCCGCCTCAGGTTTTTACCCAAATATTACAACTACTAGACCTAGTTTTAGTAGGGTTATTGCTATATCTAGTTCTCTCCTTCAGCAGCGATCGCCGTACCTTATTGATGGTGCGTGGATTTTTAGTTTTACTGGTGATTCATCTAATCAGCCAACGGATTCTTAGATTAGCCCTACTAAGTTTTATCTTAGACAAATTAGTAACGGGTACAGCGGTGGCAATGGCAGTGATGCTCCAACCAGAGTTGCGTCGTTTTTTAGAACAGATGGGCAGGGGCAACCTGTGGGAATTACTCCGTCCGACCCAAACCCGACGTGATGCCTCCAAGCCAGATCGGATCATTGAAGGAATTATTGATGCAGTGAAAGAGCTTTCGCAAAATCGTACTGGCGCGCTAATTATTTTTGAAACTGGTGAACCGATCGCGGATACGGATTTTCAAGTACCTGGCATTCGCCTAAATGCCGAGCTTTCCGCCGAGCTATTGCAGACGATTTTTCAATCTACCACACCTCTGCATGATGGAGCAGTATTGGTAAGACAAGATCGGGTGGTGGCGGCTGGGATAATTCTACCCCTTTCCTCTAAGTTGAATGCCCCGCGCCAAATTGGTACTAGACATCGGGCAGCAATGGGAATTACTGAATTGATTGACACCTGCTTTTGTGTAGTGATATCAGAAGAGACAGGCTCAATTGCGATCGCTGAGCATGGTAGTTTAGAGCGACCAGTTACCAGTAAGAAACTCCGAGAATTTCTAGATGTTAAGCTGGTTTTCAATCGTCCCACTACCCTAGTTAGGAATATGTCATTTTTTAGCAGGTTGCAGGGAAAACTTCAACAGACCAGATCTCGAAAGAAATGATTGCCAATCTATTGCAAACCTTACCAACCGACCTAGACTCTCAGCGTCTGCCAAAACATATTGCCGTGATCATGGATGGCAACGGACGTTGGGCAAAACAACGAGGACTTCCACGCATTTTGGGGCATCGGCAAGGAGTAGATGTGCTGAAGGATTTACTCCGCTGCTGTAAAGATTGGGGCATTGGTGCTCTGACTGCCTACGCTTTTTCTACTGAGAATTGGGGCAGACCGACCGAAGAAGTAGATTTTCTGATGTTGTTATTCGAGCGGATTTTGCATCAAGAACTAGAGGAAATGCACAAAGAAGGAGTGAGAATTACCTTTGTAGGAAATTTAGAACCTTTGCCCAAGTCGCTCCAGGCAGAAATTCGTGATTCTATGTTAGCTACGGCAGAGAATCACGGCATTCACTTTACGGTGGGGAT
Organism: Pseudanabaenales cyanobacterium; assembly: GCA_038246525.1. Taxonomy (GTDB): domain Bacteria; phylum Cyanobacteriota; class Cyanobacteriia; order Pseudanabaenales; family Pseudanabaenaceae; genus JANRLH01. The sequence continues at coordinate 5,707 of JBBRVV010000075.1, read as the reverse complement.
CAATTACGGTAGCCGCCATGAGATCATTCAAGTATGTCGTCAATTGGCACAACAGGTACAGAATCAGCAACTCAGTCCAGACCAGATCACTGAACAGTTATTCACCCAACATTTGTCTACGGCTAACACAGTTGATCCTGATCTATTGATTCGCACTAGCGGCGAAATGCGGGTAAGTAATTTTTTATTGTGGCAAATTGCCTATGCGGAAATTTACTTCACCAATGTGCTTTGGCCCGATTTTAATCGTCAGGAATTCCATCAAGCGCTCCTGGAGTATCAACAACGCGATCGCCGCTTTGGCAAAGTTTAATTTTATTTACTATGACCCCAGAACAAATTCAGATTCAAAAACAAGAAATTAGCGATCGCTATGGTGCTTGGACAAATCACAATATTCAACTTGCGCCAAATCTCTATACAATCTCATCCGAGCTAACTGGAGCCGATCCAAAACTGAGACGCTATTGCCAGATAATTGCCGATCATATTTTTGTGCCTGAGTCTGAGCATGGGTCTGATTATGGAGTTAAGCGATCGTGGCAAGACTTGCGAGTTTTAGATTTGGCTTGTCTAGAAGGAATCTATGGAATTGAAATGGCCTTGCAAGGTGCAGAAGTGGTGGGAATTGAAGGAAGAGCAGCGAATTTAGTTAAAGCCAGATTTGTAAAAGAGGTATTGGGATTAGAGAATATTCAATTTTATCAAGACGATGTGCGAAATCTCAGCGTTGAGAAGTACGGTAAATTTGATGTAGTGATCTGTGTGGGCATTCTCTATCACTTGGATTCACCTGATATTTTTCAATTTCTTTCGCAAATTCATGCCGTTTGTAATCATTTAGCGATTATCGATACGCAATTAGCAATTCAGCCCGAAACCAAAGTTAGCTATGATGGACAAGACTATTGGGGAAAATTTTTTACTGAACATGAACCAAATCTTACGCCTGAACAAAAACTAAATAAACTGTGGGCTTCGCTGGATAATGCTCAAAGCTTTTGGCTGACCCGTCCTTCCCTTCATACCTATTTAGAACATTTAGGCTTCAGTTCGATCTATGAATGTCATCATCCTGCGGTGAAACGTTACGAAGTAATGCGTATAAATGAGAATCAAGATCGCGCGACTTTTGTAGCCCTTCAAGGAAAACCCGTAGAGATTCAAGCAAATGATTTGGCTAAATCGCAACACCTCTGGCAAGAAATTGAGCAACTTAAACTTTAGATTGAAACTTAGAATTTACCGAGATAATATAACGAAATGAAAGAAAGAGCGCCACGTAACCAAACTTTAATCATCCAAGAAGATGAAGTAAGTAAACTCATGGCTCAAATGATTTCCTTGGAAGTTCTATGTTCTTCTAAAGAAATCGAAGACAAGCTTATATACCAAGATCTTTTCTCCTGCGTTAATTTTTTGCCAGAGCAATTTATTGATCTCCTCATTATTGATCCACCTTATAATTTGAACAAAAAATTTGGGAATAGCAAGTTCTCTAAGACTAAATTTGATTTATATGAAGAGTGGTTAGAATCTTGGATAACTAAGTTAAAGAGATGTCTAAAGAGTAATGCTTCACTTTACGTCTGTTGTGATTGGCAATCATCAAAATCTGTGCAAACAGTGCTTGAGAGACATTTCATTATAAGGAATAGGGTTACTTGGGAACGCGAGAAAGGGCGTGGGGCTAATTCAAACTGGAAAAACTGTTCAGAGGATATCTGGTTCTGTACAGTATCAAATGATTACTATTTTGATGTAGAGTCTGTTAAGTTAAAACGAAAAGTGATTGCACCTTATCGACATCTCTCTGGGGAGCCAAAGGACTGGGAAGAAACTACAAGTGGCAACTATCGCTTGACTCATCCATCTAATCTCTGGACAGACATTTCTATTCCTTTTTGGTCTATGCCAGAAAACACTGATCATCCAACACAAAAGCCTGAAAAATTAATTGCTAAGCTAATTCTTGCAAGTTCAAAGCCCAATGACTTTATATTTGACCCATTTTTTGGCTCGGGAACTACTTGTGTTGTAGCAAAGAAGTTACAACGAAGATTTTCTGGAGTTGAACAAGAGTCTGAATACTGTCAAATGGCAATAAAAAGGCTTAATCGTGCAGAACTAGACAATACTATCCAAGGATATCACGATGGGTATTTCTGGGAGCGAAACAGTCTTGCAGTTCAGAAACAAGTTAAATCCGTAAAATGAATTTTTTTTAGGACTCTTTAATGAATAGTTCGGTTAACCAACTAATAGCCTTCCTACGCTCAAACGATGGGATAAATGACAAGGCAAAACTTGCAGATTTAGTCTCAACGAATTTCAACTTAACAAATGATAGGAAGGTATATTACAGCAGGGACTTTGCAATTAGGTTTAGCTCTTCATCTACTAAGAACTTTTCAAATACTGTGCTCTCACTATCAAAGCTCCAAAAATTCGATGATCGTCCATTCATTATTTGCTTGGTAACTCCAAAATATAACTATACATATCTTGCCAACACAACTTTTCTCAAAAAAATCAGCCATAGTTCTCAGGAACTACGCGAAAATAACATTCGTGGAAGCTTTAACGGTTCAGATATAATGCAGAACTTTGAGAACATATCCAACACACCTGAGAACATTGAAAAGCTATTTAACATTCACTTAGGAGTTGGGTTTGAGGGGAATTTAATTCGTTTGGTGGAGGCAACAAATAACATCAGTCCTTCTGGTAAAAAATTTGAGCCAAGCCAAATACAACTTCAGCAAATATATCTTGCTCCGAGCAGAGCTACTAAGTTTATTGAATCTCAGGATGCCCAATTACTTAAAATTGAACTTGATATAAAAGTAGCTAAATTCAGGAATGAGATACTTTTAGCGGCTTTGATCGAGAACGTCAACATTCGGGGCAGAATAATTGAGTATTTAATTGCTGGAGAAGATGAACTCCTTCGCTTGAAGTTAATTGACGCACTTCAGAAGCGAACTAATGGCATTCCAGAATTTAAGACAAAAAATACGCTTGGTGATTACAGCAGAGAGTTCGCGGAGTTTTTTACGGCAACGGATATCAAGACAAAAATCATGATTCTTGACTCTAATCCCAAGGCTTATAATCTTGACAAAGTACTTGAATTTTTATCCTCTGAACGCTCTGTTTTTATGTTTTACTTTGTTGGTATTGAACTACTGAGAATTATTAACACTGTCTTGGTATCCATGTTCCAAGAAAGCCTATTAAATTCTACTATTTTGCTCAAGCACTGGGCTGGAAGAAATTCAAGAGGGGTTAGTCAGTTTGAAGGGAAGGCTATTAGTAAACTTATCTTATCGCCTGAAATAAAAATCAATGAAGAGAATGCTATGAGATTTCTATAAGATATTTTAATTTTATAGATCTTACTTGGTATCTTCCCCAAAAATAATAAGAAGTATCAAGCATTGAGATACAAAAGCAGTTGAAGCGATCAAGCTAGATAGAAACCGTTTGTACTACAGCAGTTCTCGTTCAAATTCACCACAGAGAGGGTCGCATGGCAACGCCCCGTAATGGTTTACATCTTTTATCTGTGGCACATTTGATCATAATTTGCTGTAGGAGGTAAAACGTGGTAAAAACTTAATAATAAGTCTTGCAAACTATAGGCATGCGATCGCTTGAGCTAATCCATCTAAAGTAAATACTTCTGCTTCGCAATCAACTCTGCCCAAAAGTTGTTCACAGGCAATGGAAGTTTGGGTGCCAATCGAAGCAATTTTCGCAGGAGCAATCCAATTAGCCCAAGTTTCTCGATCAGTAACCCGATCTAATAATTCACAAAAATGTTTGACGGTTTTGGCACTGGTGAAGCTAATTATATCAATAGTTTGTGCCTGAATTGCACCCAAAGCTTGGGGATCTATTCGTTCAGGACAACCCGATTCATAGGCAGCGATCGCTTCCACAATTGCGCCTTTATTACCAAACTGTTCGATTAATACTTCTCTACCGCCAGACTCTACCCTGGGGAAAAGGATTCGCTTACCATTTAGATCAGTGAAACATTCTACTAAGGAGTCAGCTATAAACTTAGGTGGAATTAAATCAGGCAGAATGCCATAGTTTTTGAGGGAATCTGCTGTTTTTTCTCCTACTACCGCAATCCTTAAATTAGAGAGGGAGCGACTATCTTTGTGAGCATGATTTAATCTTTTAAAGAAACTCTCCACCGCATTTGCAGAGGTAAGAATCAGCCAATTATACTGGGTTAGGTTAGCGATCGCTTGATCCAAAAGCAGCCAACTCTTAGGCGGGAGAATTTCCAAGGTGGGCATTTCGATCGTATTTGCACCCAATTTTTGTAAGGCCTGAGCGAAGCTACTAGACTGTCCAGCCGCACGAGTAACTAGAATCGTTCGATACGCTAGCGGTTTTTGCTTGGTTAAATCTAGATTTAAATGTGGCAAGATCCATGCTGAATTTTTTACTACTTCTCCCACTACAATTACGGCGGGAGAAAGAGAATCCTTTGGTAAGTTAGACTGAATATACTCTAATGTACCTGTCCAGATTTGCTGTTGTGCCGATCCACACCATTGAATAATCGCGATCGCGGTTTGATTAGATTTACCCTTTAATAGCCTTTCAATTAAACTATCAAGGTTCGCGGTTCCCATCAAAATCACCAGAGTGGGCAATTGATTTAAAGCTTGCCAAGGTAAAGCGGCTAAATCATGGGCAGAGAGAACCGCAAAGCAAGAACTTAAACTCGCATCAGTCAGGGGAATACCCGCAAATAGAGGTGCAGCGATCGCGCTGGAAATCCCTGGCACTAATTCAAACTTACAATTCCGATCATGCAAGGCTTTTAGCTCAGAAACCGCTCTACCAAATATTAAGGGATCACCGCTTTTGAGCCGTACTACCTGTTTCCCTTGGCTGACATATTTAACTAATACACGATCAATTTCCGCTTGATTAAAGCTGGGTTGACCACCCCTTTTGCCCACAAATAGGCGATCGCAAGTTTCAGGAATAAGCGAGAGAAGGGAATTATCTACCAAAGCATCATAAATTAATACTTCTGCTATTTCTAGCACTTCCTTTGCCCGTTGAGTTAGATGGGCTAATCCCCCCACACCTGCGCCGACAATATAGGCTTTACCTAAATTAGAATTACTCATGCTTGATTTTCAGGAGAATCCGTTTGCTCAGCAGCCATAAAATCTTCTATGCCAATCTCTCTAGTATCCACAAATTCCACTAATTCAGTCTGCTGCTTCGCTGTGATCAATCCTTCCAACAAGCGATCCGTAGACATTTGTTTTTTGGCATTGAAAGTGATTTTTTTGAGGATTAAGTAGCGATCTTGATTTGGATCTGGGCTAAGCTTGACTGCTAAATCTAACCGAGGTTCATCAAGTCCGATCAAAAAGTTGAGCATTGTAGCTGCATGAGCATAATTATCAGAATTTAAGGCTTTAATTAATTGATCTTGATCTTTCAATTCTGCATTTGCCAAAAAATTCTCTTCCCCATACCAATCTTGGGCTTCTTCGCAAAAAGGCTCCTGCGCAGCTGATACAGCTAACCATACTGCTAAGCTTTCAATTATCGCCAATTCAATCAACCAATAGACCAGCGTAAATGTTTGATCGAGCTTGAAACCGCCGCTTCTACCAGAACGAGTAATCTGTATTCCTTGTTTCGCCGAAAACTGCACATAGCC